>CAVHYP010000014.1:0-49081 GCA_963640465.1 Bacteroidaceae bacterium
GCTCGAACGCAATCGTCTACGCTCTCGGAGAGAGCTGACTCCTACATAGCGAACTTGCGTTCGAACGAGCAAACAAAGCGAGCTGACGCTCGAGTGTCACCGCCGACGCTTTCGGAGAAAGCTGGCTCCTATTCCGTGCTCAATTCAACACACCCATCCGGATGGCTAACATAAAACACAAAACCTAAAACATAAAACATTTTTACTGGCTTCAGCCTAAGGAGAAACTGTATGGATACTCTGCAAGCAATCAGAGGCATTTTCCCAAATTATATGAAGGTATTGATTGCAATCAGAGGCTTCTTGCAAAATGACATGGAGGTATTGACTGCAATCAGAGGCTTCTTGCAAAATGACATGGAGCTATTGATTGCATGCAAAGACTTTTCAGTAAATGACATGAAGGTATTGTTCGAAAACAAATGTTTTTCTGAGAATGACAAGAAAACCATGATCGTCGGCGTCAACTTACAAAAGACGGAAATCAAACAAAACGATGTCAGCAAAAACATGTTTCACATTGCACTATCGTTTCGGATGCTTACGAAACACGACTGACAATGTCCCGACACGATAAACATCAAAAAAAAGAGCCCCCACAATGTGGGGACCCTCGATATTCTCAGTTTTATACTTACAAGTATTTTCGTTTATTACTTCACAAGTACTTTCTTGCCGTTCTGGATGTAGATGCCCTTTGCTGGAGCTGCTACCTTGCGGCCTGCGAGGTCGTAGATTGCATTGTCGGCTGAAGTAGCTGCACTCTCAATCTCTTCGATTGCTACTGGGAGTTCAGGTGAAGCAACTGCACCAAGCTTAACGCATGTGAGGTGGAAGTTGTCGACCTTGAACCATCCAAGACCATTGTGAGATTGTGAAACTGCGCTGTTGCCGTTTGTGCGAACACCGATCTTTGCAACCTTGTCCTCACCTACTACGAATGTAAGTTTCATTGGACGGAGCAAGTTAGTGTAGTCGTAGCTTGCATCATTGTCATAGCCTGCGTAAGAATAGTATGTAACATCCTCATTTGTGTTGTACTCCTGAAGAACCTGTGCATCGAGTGCATCCTGTGGAAGGTTGTCTGCATAGTCGGACTCGCGTGCCCACATCTGGATTGTTGAGTTGGCGAAGAAGCGCTGGGTTGTGATACAGTTGCCTGACCAATCGTGCTGAACCATCATGTCGCAAGTGAGTTCGTAGATACCTTCAGGAAGTGTGAGTGTCTGTGAGAGTTCTACTTCTGGAACTGACTCGCACCAGATTCCCCAAAGATGTTCACCGTCGGTGTACTGATGAGTGTAGGTCTCGCCTTCGAATTCAACTTCCATGGCATCACCGCCGTTGATTGCGCACCAGTTCTTGACTGGTGTAGCAGAGATTTCTGAAGCTGTAGAGCAAACTGCTCCGTCGATTGTCAGTGTCCATCCCTTAGGTGCATTGGCTACACCTGAAGAGTTTGTGTTGTTCTGGTTTGACAAATCCTCGAAGCTGTTGTTTACGATATAAGTTGTGAGGTCTGAACCTTCTTCGATTGGGTCGGACTCAAGGCAAGCCTGATAGCAGTCGTCGAGCAGGCTGATGGCTGCGTTGATTTCGTCGACTGTCAGATAGTCGGCATTGTCATAATGCTCTTCCACTACCATGATTGAGTCAACGAAGATTCCTACGCCTGCATAAGTCTCTGACTCTTCTGCACGCTCGTAAGCCAATGTGATGGCATCGAAAAGGCTTGTATAAGCGTTTGCAATCTCTGTGATATTTGAAATGTTGGATGACAGTTCGAGGATTGACTTGTTGATATCGTCGATGTCTGATGTCTCGTCGAGAGCATTGGCGTCTGAAGCCATTGTCTCTGCATTTTCACGTACTGACTCTGGGAGCTTGATCTCTGAATCGTCGATCACGTTGCTCAGTTTGCTGCTGAAGAAATGAGCGATTGAAAGCGCGTCTTCTGCGTTGTAGCCATTGTAAGTCACGTGGAAGTTGTCGAGTTTGAACCATCCGTCGCCACCGCTTCCGTTGCCTGATGTGCGTCCGGCAGCTGCGATGTTGCCGTCTGTACGAAAACCGAATGTGAGTGTTCCGTCGTAAACGTAAGCGTCAACTGAGATTGGCTGGATTTCTGTATCAGTAACTGGCTCTGTAAGTCCCTGGAAAGCATAGACCTCTGACTGGTCGAGTTCACTCTCTACATATTCGTCTGCTGAAGCGAAGTAAGTGGAGTTGAGGTTACCGAAGATGCGCTGTGTTGTGCGGCGTGAACCGTTGCCGTTGGCACCTACCATCAGACCGGCAGTGATTGTGTATGAACCATTCTGGAGTCCTTCGATGGTCTGGCTGATTTCGAATGTAGGAATTGAACTTGTCCAGATTCCGTAAGCGTAGTTTCCGTCCTTGCCAGCACCGTCACTTTCGTTGTTCACTCCGTGCCAGTTGGCAATGCCTGCAGCCTTCACATCAGCAGCTGTTGACACTTCCTTGGAATTGATGTAGACGTGCCATCCTGCCGGTACTGCAGCAATGCTGGTGGTTGTTGAACCGTTCTGTGCTGTAAGGTCTTCGAATGACATGTTCTGTCCGAGACTTGTGACGTCACCCGATCCGAGTTCAAAGTTCTGGATGGCAGTTGCAAGTGTTTCTTTGGCTGCAGCAAGCGAAGTGGTATCGGTTGTGATGTTGAAAGAGTTGAGTGCATTGCTTATTGCGGCAGTAAACACTGCATCCTTTTCATCGTAAGTCTCTGCCTTTTCAATCTGCTCATAGAGTTCCACTTTTCTGTTGACCATTGTCTGAATCTTGGCAATGTCCTCATCGAGGAATTCTCCGTTGTAGATTGAAAGTATTGCATCGTAAGTTGATTTGAAGCCTGTTGCATAGTCAGCATAAGATTCGTCGGCAAGATACTTGTTGTAGTAGTTCTTGATGACCAAATATCCGCTGGCACTCACGATGTAGTCTGCTACTCTGTCGTTCTCAACAAACAGCCAGTTGCATGATGATGAGTCTGCCATTATAATATTGTCATTCTCGTCATACACTTCATTGCCATCTCCGTCTAAAAGCTTGCCTCCATAAAAGTCAGGATACCAGGAGTCGCCTGGATAGGAAATCACGATATACTGACAACTGCCATTCATGTGCATGTTGTAGCCAGTTGCATCTGTATTGTTGCCCTCACCTACTTTCAGACGATAATAATCACCTTCAGAGTCCACAATCCACTTGGCAGGTGATGTGGACTTGAAATTCACATTGCCCAAGCCTGATGGGAGATTCATGTAATAGCGCACTGTGGAAACAGAATCGGTTTCGTCAAAGTAGAATGACCAGGTACCATCCTCGGTATTCTGCTGTGCATAGAATTTAAGATAGTTGTCTGCACCTGCCCAGTTGACGAGGGCTCCGTCCCAACTTGTCCTACCCAGATAGCCAGACGGGGAGCAATAATTAAAGAGTGTGTACTGCTTACCACTCTTGAGGGCATCACCCTTTGGAGCAACAAGCCCATCCTGCGCATTTGCAGTGAGTCCGGCAGCACACAAAGCTGCCAGTGCAATCGTTTTGATGTAAGATTTCTCCATACAATAGTTGTTTTTTTTTAGTTTAGTGTAAGTTTCATTATTGACGCTGCAAAGATAAGAAAATATTTTCTTATTCCACTAAAAGCAAGTAATAATTTTTGATTACAGCCACTCTTTGCTCTTTTCAACGCTGGAATAAGGTTCAATTGAAGCAAATGCCACCATGCATAAAACCATACTTTATTCTGACATATCAGTCTCATGCCCGGCACATACTGAAATAGGAGGAAAACCATTTTGTTTTCCTCCTACTCGAATCAAACTGTTTATTGAATGGGATTGCTACCCAATCACGTCATTGAAGTACAATCTTCTTGCCGCCTACGATGTATATACCCTTTGGCAAACCCTCGAGAGAGGTACTGCCACTACGTATGAGTTGACCTGAGATGGAGTATACGGCATTGGCTTGGTTTGCAGTTGCAGCGTCGTCGGATATTTCGCTGATGCCCGTAGGATCCTCGTTGTTATTGTCGTTGCCATATTTGTTGGTGTAATAGAACTTCACCTTATATGGCCACTGCTCATCATCCGCAGTTGTGCCGTTCCATCCGCGTGACCAATAAGAAGTAGGTGCACCGCTGACAACGAGCCAGAGGTATTTGCAGTCAGACGGACACTCAAATGCCACGACTTCGCCTTCCGGATTAGCATATGTAGCTGTGGCGATGTCACCATAAAGGCGTGTGCCATCTTTCTTGAGTGCCACGAAACCGTATTTCCATCCTGCCTTCGTTACATTGTAAGAGATGTATCCGCTCTTGCCTGCCTCGCCTGTCAGTTGTGCATAGACTGTCTTGGTCTTTGTAGGAACATTAAGACGTATGGCATTGTTGCCGAAATTCTCTATGCAATCAGCTGCAGTAGGACTCCACCATCCGTCGGACAATGTCATGTCGGTCTGATTGCGTGTTCCGATTGTTGACGCTCCGTAGTTGCGGATAAGGTCGCAATCGAATGTTGTCATGCGTGCGCCATATTCCCACATCTCATTGTTGAAGTTCTCGAGTTTCTGGGCATCCGACAGGTTGGAGTCCATCGTCAGTCGCATGTATGCCTGGAAGGGGTCTTCGGGATTCTCTGATTTGTTCCAGAGTTTGCCGATGATATCCACTCCGTGTTTGTGGCAGAAGAAATCCTGGATGAAGAAATTGTTGTAGCGCAGTTCCTCTGCAAGTGGGTGCTTGTTCAAACCATTCAGTGTGCTGTAGAGCCACTCATTGCCTTCGAACTGCATTCTCGGATAGAACTTGTAAGCCTGCCACTGTGCACACATCTCCCAGAACACGTTGCCGTTGCCTGAGTTTGCCCAGGTGTACATCCATCCGTTGTAGTTGCCGTTGTCGCAGTGTGTCTGATACTGGAAGCAATGGCCGATTTCATGGGCTGCCGTCTGTCCGCCGCGTGAGGTGTATGCCCAACGTGAGAGTGTGAGCATGCCGATGGTATTGTCGATACCGGAACCGTTCGCCACCCAATCGCCTGTATATAGCAGGCGTATAATCATTTTGTATTTATCAGTCCTTGACTTGCCCTGGTTTATAGTGATGAATTTCAGACTGTCGGCATAGAGCTCAAATATCTTGTCTGCTGTATTGAGGATGTCTTCCACCGCCGAGGGTGCCTCGCTGCCGTAGCCGGATTCCCAGTAGAGTACCCAGTGTTTTGACTGCATGCTGCGTTCGGTGCAGTATTGGTTTGAGGCATTTGCCAGTGCTGACTCCGAACCCACGGCACTGCCGCTGTAGTAAATGTCCTTGTCAACTGCTGCTATGCGGCTATTGAGTATCTTGACAGCAGTAGTCAACTGCAAATTGCTGAGTGAGTGGTCATTCATCTGTGAATGTGCCTTCTCTATCTGATTGCTCAGATAAGTCACTACTTTCTGTTTGCTCTCTGTTCCTTGCCACCAACCCAGAACTTTCTCTGCATAGTCTATGCGAGTCTGCAAGGTTTCATAGCGTTCGCGTGAAGCCTGTGCTGTCGTAAGTGCAGCTGTCATTGCAGTGCGTGCACTATCCAGGGCTTCAATGTCATAGATTACGTTGTTGTCATCGTCCACTGTGCCCTTGAGCGCTTCCTTGGAGAGATCAATGGCAGCTTTGAGTTTTGTGGAGTCTGCTTGCTGAATTCCCTTGGCAATCAGTTCTTCGCCTTGCTCCACGAGGTTGTTAACTTCCAAAGCATAGCTTTTGTCGGTGAGTGCGCCAGTGTAGTAGAGACGGAAATTGTCCACACAGAGGTAGTTGCCCGTAGCATTCTCTGCTTTCATGCCGACTTCCACTTCACTGCCTTCGTCCAGCACTGAGAATTTCACAGAATAGTCTGCCATTGCCGTTATTGCCGTCTTGCCGCTTCCTGCATAAATCCATGCTCCGGTCTGCGCATCCCCCTTGTTGATGAGGCTATTGCTTCCTGACTGCTGGATGTTCAGTCCAGCTGCAGTGAGAATGTAGTTGCCGACGGGCAGTTTCTTCAATGTTTGCTTTATGTAAGCTTTTCCTACCTTACCACCTATGCTGGTCCATTTCTCCATGTAAGTATCACCGTCCTTCTTTGAGAATACCGAGTTGGTCTGTGTTGACAAACTCCCTGAAGTCCAGTATGCAGTGCCATCGGTTTCGAATGACGGATTGACAATGTAGTCAGTATAGTCAATGGGATTGTCCTCCGATACATTTGCGTATTGGTAAACCTCGATGGCTTGATTCAGCTGGTATGTAGCCTCCAGAACATCGGGCATTGTGACCGACGTATTGTTGTAGACAGTCTGAGCCTCATCGATGGCGGTCTTCAAGTCTGCAGCTCCAGTTCCTGTACCATCACCGTACAAACGGTTTGCCGATCTGATGGCGATTAGGAGGTTAGTTCTTCTGACTGTCATATTCTCGCCGACAATCTTCACATAGTCAATGAAGAGATTGGCTGAGCTGGTTGAGCTTCCAGCCCCTGCCTTGTAACCAATCTGCAGTTTTCCACTGGTGGATGACTTCAGCGTGAAGGTAATGGAGTCGTTGGTCCATGCCTTGGCAGCATATTTTGCAGTACTCGATGTTACAGATGTGCCTTTGCTTGGAATCCAAGCCAACAATGACGTGCCTGCAGATGCGCTCTTGCCATTGTATGACGGTACATATACAGTGTATGTTCCGGCAGGCAGAGTGATGTCCTGGTAGAGACAGAAGGTCTGACTCCATCCAGTGGAAAGTCCCAGTCCACCTCCGGTTGTCTCGCCGTCGTAACCCGTTGAAGGCAAGTAGGCATTGTTGAATGCATATTTATAACCAAACTCAAACGTACCAGCCACAGTATAGTTGGCGCTGAGTTCAGACGTCCATCCCGGGATGTTGTTTATTTCCTGCGAAACAGCCTCAGGATAAGTCTTGGGATAATCAAAATCACTGTCGAAGCCATAGTTCGACAGATAATACTTTGTAACGTCAGTCTGAGCGCCTGCGGAAAGCCCGGCAGCGCACAGTGTTGCAAATGCAATTGATTTTAAGCAGAATGTTTTCATGCAATAGTTATCTTTTAGTTTAGTCCAATATTAGTTTTCGGTATTGTCGCTGCAAAGGTAAGAAAAATATTTTCTTGTTGTACTAAAAGCAAGCCATTTTTTATGGTTTCAGTCACGCTCCGCCCATTTCAGCACTGGTACAAGGTTCAATTGAAGAAGGAAATAGCCATGCATAAAACATTTTGCATAGGAAAAGCGGTTGTGCCAAATGCGGCTGATAGCCATTGCCTACATCCCCCTACCCTCGCCTATTCAAGTTCTAACGCAAATGGGACGAACACGAATAGTCCGTCGTCCTGCGACCGGTTGTCCGTCGTCCTGCGAACATAGGTTCATTCTTTCAAAAACCTTGGGGAATAAATATGCCTATAAAACCAATCACATTTGGGCTTGCGGGACTGGAATTAATGTAACAAAATATTAGTGTTATTCGGATGATTGGTTTTCGAAAAAAAATCCGTAACTTTGCGGTGGAATACTGCCGAATATGAATGGACTGGCACGGATCGGTACACCTTAATTAAATATAAGCAGTTTTCTTATTCACACAACAGGCAATTCAGATTAAAGCAAAAAGAAAACAAAAAGAAACGAAGATATGAAGAAGATTACAGGTTTGATAGTGGCTACATGCATGTCCACAATGGCATTTGCACAGATTCAGCGCCCGAAACTGGTGGTGGGACTCGTGGTCGACCAGATGCGCTGGGACTACCTCTACTATTACTACGACCAGTTCTGCGAAGGCGGACTCCGCCGGCTGGTGGACGAGGGCTACAGTTTCGAGAACACGATGATAAACTATTTGCCCACAGTGACTGCCATCGGTCATGCAAGCATCTACACAGGTTCCACCCCAGCCCTCCACGGCATTGCCGGCAACGACTATCACATCGGCGACAGCATGACCTACTGCGTCTACGACAAGACAGTGAAGAGCGTGGGCTCCAGCACAGCCGAGGGACAGATGTCGCCACGCAACCTACTGGCATCGGGCATCGGCGACATGCTGAAGATTGCCACCGACAACAAGGCGAAAGTCATTGGAGTGGCACTCAAGGACCGGGCATCAATCCTTCCCGCAGGTCATGCGGCAGATGCAGCCTACTGGTGGGACACAGCTGTCGGGCATTTCGTCAGCTCCACCTACTACATGGATGAACTGCCGGAATGGGTGAAGCAGATGAACAAGAAACTCGCCGCCAAGCCAGGCACCGACGTAAAGACAAATGTGGAAGGAGTGACCAAGACCTTCGAAATGGCAGAAGCAGCGCTCGAGAACGAGCAGATGGGACAGGACGACATCACCGACCTGCTTGCCGTAAGCATCTCATCCACCGACGCCATAAGCCACACCTACGGCACCCGAGGCAAGGAAAACAAAGCCGCATTCATGGAACTCGACCGCCAACTCGCCAGATTCTTCACCCTGCTCGACGAGAAAGTGGGCAAAGGCAACTACCTGATGTTCCTCTCAGCCGACCACGGAGGAGCACACAACCCCAACTGGCTGAAGGCACACAAAATGCCGGCAGGCGGACTCGAACTGTGGAACTCACAGAAAGACATGGACGCACGGGTGAGAAAGGCACTCGGAGTGGACTGCCAGATAATACTTGAGGAAAATGCCACACGCATCTACCTCAACCATGCCAACATCGCCAAAAACCACCTTGATATAAATAAGGTGAAGCAGGCAGTGATAGAGGAACTCGAGCAAAACCCCAACATCCTCTATGCTGTGGACTACGACAACGCACTCACCACATCCATCCCACAGCCCATCCGCGAGCGCATCGTCAACGGCTACAACAAGAAACGGAGTGGCGACATCATCTACATCGCCAAGCCCAACTGGGAGAACGTGAGCAATGCGGCAAACTACATCGGCACCACCCATTCACAGTGGAATCCCTACGACTCCCACATCCCGTTCGTACTCTACGGATGGAACGTGAACCACGGTCAGACAGCCGAACCAGCATTCATCGTAGACATCGCGCCGACCATCTGCGCCATGCTCCACATCCAGATGCCAAACTGCTGTATTGGAAACGCCAAATATTTTCCTAGTCAGGAAAAATAATTTTTCCAGTCAGAGAAATGATTTTTTCTAGTCAGAGAACAAAAACAAACCTTTATTGATGAAGAGCAAACATATAGCATTATTGCCAGCACTGCTGATTTCCGCTGCCACGGCATCAGCACAAACCACAGCCAGCAAATCGATGGCTACCACCGAACATGCACCAATCGTAGCGTTCAACATAAGCGACGAAGGAGTACGCCAGCCCGTACGCTGGGGAATCGACACTGCATGGAGATGGGACTGGTGGCCACTGCGTGCCACAAACCACATGCAAGAATGTGTAAGCCTCGGGCGAGTGACCATCGACCCGCGCACAAGCGGCAGCTACACCGAACTGACTGAAACCCAACAATCGGGACTCGACGAACAACTCAGTTGGTTGAAGAAATCAGGAGTGACCGACCTCTATCTCCTGGCAGGCAATGCCAGCGGATCGGCATGGAGCACATCTTTCCGCACACCCTTCATCAAAGACATCGCACTGACAGTGGAATATCTGAAGACCAAAGGCTACAATGTCATTGCCATCTCGCCATTCAACGAGCCCGACTACTGGTCGAACCATGCGCCCGACGCAAGCGAAATGGCAACAGTTGCCAAACTCATGCACCAGAACTCAGTGCTGAAGGACATCGACATTGCCGGACCAAGTTGCCTCAACTGCGACTATGCAAATGCCTGGTGGTCAACCATGGAAGACGCAGTCGACATAGGCAACACCCATCAGTTGGCAGGTACCTTCGACACTTTCGCCGGATTCTATGCCGCAGTGCAGGCATCAGGCAAGAAGTCTGCAGGCGACGAGATGCACAACATCAACGATGCACTCGTAGGCATGAACTACGGAATGAGCCACGGCATCTGGTGGTCGGACTTCGGCGGATACACACGGGCGGAACTCGGGCGAACCAGCAACAACGGATCACGCATTGCCTACCGTGAGAACCGCAGTGCATGGACCACGGCGGCCGTCTTCAAGTGCGATTCCGAAAACCTTGCAGAAGCCTTCCTCGGCACATCCGAGCGCCAGGCAGGAGAGTCAGCCTACACCTTCGTTTCACAAGACCGACTCGCATACTACGATTCATTCGGACCTTACTACGAATACACGAAACGCACCAAGGGAGGCACTGGCTACCAAACCGGACAGACCAACTCCGAGTACGTCATCGAAATAACCTATGGTGAAGACATTCCCGCAGGACCGATCACCGGCTCGTTCAAACTCGTGAACAAAGAAACGGGAAAACTTCTGACAGCCAACAGTCTGTCGAGCAACGGCGACATAAGTCAGCAGACCGAAAACACAGGACGCAACCAGTCGTGGACCATCACTCCACTCAACGAAACCCAAGCAGGCGACTTCAGCTACGTGACCATCACCTCCACTGCCAATAAGTCGCTCTATCTCGATGCCCAGAAATACGACGGCAGCAACGGAGCACGCATCCTTCTCTATTCAGGTGGAGGCAACGAATGCGAACGCTGGCACCTGCGCTACAAAGGCAACGGCTATTACGTCATCACCAACCACGACAGCGGACTCTCACTCGAAGGAAGCAGCGACAACACCTCTGCTACATCCACCGACGTAGTACAGTGGGCACGCACAGGCAGCGATCGCCAGTTGTGGAAACTCGTGCCAGCCGATGCAACAGTGGAAAGCACACCTCCGGCAAAGCCACTCGCACTGAAAGCCTCGCCCCTCTCAGCCAGCATACAGCTTTCATGGCAAGCCAACACTGAGGACGACATCCTTGGCTACATGATTTACAGATACAACGACTCGGCAAAAATATGGGAAACCATCGCACGCCAAGTGACCGGCACCTCGTTCATCGACAATGCCTCACGCAAAGGGCAGACCTGCAAATACCGCATCCGCGCCATCGACAAGGCATGGAACCTCAGCGATGCATCCGATGAAGTGACCTGCACTGCTGGCAGCGGGAAAGCCCTCGTAGGAAACTGGACATTCGCCAGCGACAGTTGCGATTCACAGGAAAACCACTTCGACGCACTCATCACCGGAGGCACATTCAGCAACGACGGCATACGCGGCGGAATCACACTTGACGGCACTGACGACTATATCAGCCTTCCCTACAACATTGCCGACCACAAGACACTCACATTCTGCGCATGGGTAAAGCCAACCAGCACCACCGCATGGCAGCGCATCTTCGACTTCGGCAGCAGCACCGACAACTACATGTTCCTCACCCCGTCCAACGGCAGTGTGCTGAGATTCGAAATTTGCAAGGACGGCAGCAAACAAGGACTGAACGCCACCAAGCGGTTGACCGCAGGCACCTGGACCTTCGTCACCCTCACCATCGGCACCGACAGCGTAAACATCTATATCAACGGAGAGCTCAATGCCACAACCACCGGCATCAGCCTTCATCCATCCGACATCAATCCTCTGCTCAACTATCTCGGACGGTCCATGTTCAGCGCCGACCCGATGTTCGCAGGAACAATAAGCCACGCAAGACTTTACAACTACGCACTCAACGCCGACGAGGTAAACCAGCTCTACTACAGCAGTCAAATAAGTGACGCCACCGACCTGCTCGCACAGCCGATGAACAAGACAACAAAATCCACACTCAGCAAAGCACTGCAGACAGCTACCGATGCCATCAGTGAGGGCAACACAGCCACCATCAATTCTGCCCTCACCTCACTCGGCAAGGCAATGAGCACAGCAAGCAAATCAGCCGAAGCCTACAAGCCACTGGGCGAAGCACTGGCATGGTCGAAGCAGACAGCCGAGGCACATCCGCAGACTACTGCAGGAGCACTGGAAACCTACGAAGCAGAATACGCAGAAGAAGAGGCCAAATATCTTGGCGGAGAATATTCGAATGCTCGCGTATCGCTGCAAATCAGTACAGTCAAGGCAATAACCAACAAATACGTCATGGCAGACGCACCGTCCACAGCCACTGAAGCCGAACCGATGGACATCTCGTTCCTGCTCAGAAACGAAGACTTCCAAGGCAACACGTCCGACAACTGGACCATCACCACCGGCCGTACTGGCTACGAAGGCACACTCGACTACAACTGCATAGAGTTCTACAACTGTACGTTCAACATCAGTCAGGCGCTCGGCAACATGCCCAACGGCATCTACCGCATCAGCACCCAGGCATTCTATCGCAACGGAACAAAGGACAACAGCAAGAGCACCGATGTCAATGCCTACCTGTATATTGGCCCCGACACAACAAAGACACTCACTCCAATCTCGCGCAATGCCAACACAAAGAACGGCGACGGCGACTGGTACGAATATGCCACAGGCAAGTACGTGCCCAACGACATAGAGTCTGCCGCCTATGCGTTCAACAGTCTCTCACGTTTCCGTCCGTCCACACTCTTTGGACTCAACTATGTGGACGGGACTTACGACTCGTCTGCAGCCAACAAACTGGTGGTCGGCATCAAGAAGACAACAGCAGTGGCAGACGACTGGACCGTCATCAACTACATCAAGCTCTACTACCTCGGCGACCCCAACCACTTCGCAGCACAAGACGTGAACAAAGACGGGACAGTCGACACACAGGATGTACTGACCATCTATGACTACATCGAATCGTCAAAGGCAGAAGAGTCACCGCGCGAAGACGTAAACGGCGACGGAGTAGTCGACACCCAGGACGTGCTCAATGTCTACGAACACATGAGAGAGAATTGAATCAACCCATCAATCATTGCATTATGACACACAAAACTAGACTTTTCATATTTATAGCATCAATCATCATGACAGCAAACACTTCAGCACAGACACTCACCGAGCGTCAGCTCCACCTTGCCACACTGGCAAGTCTCGAGGCACAGGGCAACCTCGACCGCCTCAAACCGGCAATAGCAAAAGCCCTCGACGGAGGAGTAACCGTAAACGAAATAAAGGAAGCATTCTCCCAGCTCTATGCCTACACCGGATTTCCCCGCTCGCTAAACGCACTCGGAGTCCTCTCCAGCGTACTCGACGAACGCAAGGCAAACGGCATCAGCGACAGCGAAGGCAAAACCTGGACACGTCCTGCCTTGTGGAGCGATGCCAATGCAGCACTCAAGCAAGGCACAGAAGTACAGACCAAGATGAGCGGCAAAGCCTTCGACTATGCCTTCTGCCCGCAAGATGACTACTACCTCAAGTCACATCTCTTCGGCGACATCTTTGCCGGCGACCAGCTCTCCCATGCCGACCGCGAACTCGTCACCGTTGCAGCCCTCTCCTCCATCAAGGGAGTGGCACCCCAACTGGCAGCCCACAAGCGCGGAGCAGTCAATATGGGCAACACACAGGAGCAAGTGGACGAACTCTGCCGATACCTCAGCGACCGAGGACTCACCCTTTGCGACAACTCAGCCGATGCCCAATACGGCGACTGGCAAAAAGGCAATCCCAACGTGAACTATGCCCAGTACTTCATAGGCAACAGCCATCTCGCAAGTATTCGTCCGGTCAACCTTGCCGAAGGCGAGAAGACAGTGCTGCCCACCAGCAACGTCACCTTCGAACCCGGATGCCGCAACAACTGGCACATCCATCATGGAGCCCACCAAGTGCTCATCTGCGTATCTGGCAAAGGATGGTATCAGGAATGGGGCAAACCTGCCATCGCACTCAAGCCCGGCGACATTGTCGACATTCCCGAAGGAGTGAAACACTGGCACGGAGCACAAGCCGACTCATGGTTCCAGCACCTCGCCACCCACGTCGCAACAGGCGGAGAACAGAGCAACGAATGGCTCGAACCAGTCGATGACGAACACTACAACAATCTGAAGTAAACGCCCCACCCCAACTATGGCACACGAGCACCATCACGAAAGTCACGAGCACCATCACGAAAATCATGATCATCATGGGTACAGCGGGATAAAGTCGAAAGTCCTCCTCATCATCGCCACAGTCATTTTGCTCATTGCAGCCATTGCCATCGAGCACACCTTCAGTCTGCCCACATGGCAACTCCTGATCATCTACCTCGTCCCCTATCTCCTCATCGGATTCGGCACCATCAAGGAAGCCGTCGAAGGACTGACCGAAGGCGACGTGTTCAATGAAGACTTCCTCATGACTATTGCCACCATAGGTGCACTCGCCATCGGATTCCTCCCCAACTCCGACACAGCCTTCACCGAAGCCGTCTTCGTGATGCTGTTCTTCCAGGTAGGCGAACTCTTCGAGACCTATGCCGAAGGTCAGAGCCGGAAAAGCATTTCCAGCCTGATGCAGATACGTCCCGACATAGCGTATGTGGAACGAAACGGCAAAATGGAAAGCGCCGACCCCAGTGAAGTCCGGGTGGGCGAGACCATTATCGTGAAGCCAGGAGAAAAAATCCCGATCGACGGAGAAATCACAGAAGGCACATCGGCCCTCAACACCATAGCCCTCACCGGTGAAAGCATGCCGCGCGACGTGAAGGAAGGCGATGCAGTCATATCCGGTTGCATCAACATATCCGGACTGCTGAAGATTCGCACCACCAAGAGTTTCGGAGAAAGTTCAGTGTCAAAGATAATCAGTCTCGTAGAGAATGCAGGCGAAAACAAGTCGAAGAGCGAAGCATTCATCACCAAGTTTGCACGCATCTACACCCCCATTGTCGTCTTTGCAGCCATCGTCGTAGCCCTGCTGCCCCCACTCTTCAGCGGCAACTTCGCTGCAGCCTTCCCCACATGGCTCTACCGCGCCCTCATGTTCCTCATCGTGTCCTGCCCCTGCGCCCTCGTCATCAGCGTTCCCCTCACTTTCTTCGGAGGTATCGGCGGAGCATCGCGTCAGGGCATCCTCATCAAAGGGTCCAACTACATCGAGACACTTGCCAAAGTCCGTACCATCGTATTCGACAAGACAGGCACACTCACCAAAGGACAATTCGCAGTCGAAGCCGTCCATCCCGACAAGTACGACAGCCAACAGCTGCTCCATCTTGCAGCCCACGTGGAGCACTACTCCACCCACCCCATCGCAGCAGCCCTTCGCGATGCTTTCCCCGAAGAGGCCACCGACGGATGCAGCGTCACCGATGTAGAAGAGATTGCCGGTCACGGCATGAAAGCCATCATAGAAGGACATGTCGTATATGTGGGCAACACCCGGTTGATGGACAAAATCAAAGTCAAGTGGCATGGTTGCCATCACATCGGCACCATTGTCCATGTAGCCATCGACGGTGAATATGCAGGGCACATCGTCATAAGCGACCAGATAAAGTCCAACAGTTCACTCGTCCTCAGTCTGCTCAAGGCACAAGGAGTGACAAAGACTGTGATGCTCACAGGCGACCGCGAAGAAGTAGCCCGACATGTGGCAGAAGAAATCCGGATTGACGAATACCACGCAGATCTGCTCCCCACCGACAAAGTACGCTACGTCGATCAATACCTCAAGGAGAAAGCCACCGGCACCAAACTCGCCTTCGTTGGCGACGGCATCAACGATGCCCCAGCCCTTGCACTCGCCGATCTCGGCATCGCCATGGGCGGACTTGGCAGCGATGCAGCCATCGATGCAGCCGATGTGGTACTCATGAACGACAACACAGCCAACATCTCCACAGCCATCTCCATCGCCAACCGCACCATCAGGATAGCCCGCCAGAACATCTGGTTTGCCATCAGCGTCAAACTGTTAGTCCTCATCCTCGCCACCTTCGGACTCTGCGAAATGTGGCTCGCCGTCTTTGCCGATGTCGGAGTCACCGTCCTCGCAGTCCTAAACGCCATGCGATCACTACAGAAACCTACAGGATGCTAAACTTCCAGATTTAGGTTTTAGGTTAGGAGTCTGCAAAAATGTTTCGGATTTTGAGTTTTGTGTTAACCATCCGGATGGGAATGCTGAACGGCGAGCTGGCTAGGAGTCAGCTCTCTCCGAGAGCGTAGGCGATTGCACTCGAGCGTCAGCTCGCAATGTTTGTTCGTTCGAACGCAAGTTCGCTATGTAGGAGTCTGCTTTCTCCGAAAGCGTAGGCGATTGCACTCGAGCGGCAATAGTATGTAGAGTTGTCCCGTGTCATTGTTGAAGTTTTGTATATTGATAAGCCAACCGCTCGCTGCCGTTCCAGCAACGAATGATACCACAGTATGCAAAGCCTTCCTTGCGGATGGCATTTTGCATCACCTGATTGTCGCGATGGGTATCGATACGGATGGAGTCATAAATCTGCAAGGCGAATGTCATTGCCAGATGCAGGATGCCTTTCACTTGACCATTGGAGGCTATGCGATGTATGGTGGCATAGGGACCGTCGTTCTGCCATACACCATCATAGATAAAATTGTATGTAGGGTCGTTACCGCCTCTCAGTACAAAGGTGGCTACAACCGCTGTGCCTTTCCGAACGACATAGCTGTCACCACTTGAAATGTCTTCTTGCAACAGTTCCTCACTGGGATAGCCTTCAGCCCACTGGTTGGGGTTTCCGGTCTCTGCCATGAACTTGCGGGCCAAGTCGAAGATGTCTTGAAGTGCAGGAATGTCCTCGACTGTGGATTTCCGGATGACTATATCGTCCGTGAGAATGATGCTCTCCCCCTCTTGTCCGATGCACCAGAACGGGATGCCTTTCTCCTTGCAGAACGGCAGCATACGCCATGCCGATTCAAACCCACTCATGGTGAAGTGCATAGGGATAAGTATTCCGACCTTGAAGCGGTCGATGAACTGACGTGCTCCGATGGTGTAGCCGTTGCCGATGCGCCCATCCACTGGAAACATCACAATATCAAAGGAGTCGGTAATTTTCCTAATGTCTTTCAGTTCTCCCAAGAACCGTTTCTCTTCTGTCACGGGATTGAAATTCTCACCAAACTCCTCACTATAGATTTTCTGGTCGGGATTCGGTCCTACAAGGAAACGTGCATACCAGTTGCAGAGGTCACCGGCATGGAAGATTTGCTTTCCGTCCACTTCCACAATCCAGCTCACACCGCTGTCATTGCTGCCGGTAGCCGTTACTTTGATGCGTTCATCTTCCCAGATGCCTCCTTTAGCCAACCATACGTCGACATCCTCTTTCTTCGCCCTGCGGCGTTTCAGTATATCTTTTGAAAGGATATAAGTGTAGTTGGAGTTGGGGTTTTCTTCCTTCCATGTGAATATCTCGCGAGTGAAGTGATCTTCATGGAAATGGCTCGCAAAAACATAGACGGACTTCGTCTGGGCGCGGTTGATGCACCGACGCACAACGCCTGCCGGATCCATCCAATAGTCAAAGACAAGGATGCAACTGTCCGTCTCCAACAGGAAACCGCTATGGAAAATATATGTCAGCCGTATCATCTGCTCTACAACGGATCACCGGATGGTGCCGGTATCATCATCGTCGTATGCCTTGCCGCCTGTCAACTCCTGCAATACGGCTATCGTCTTGGCAAAAAGCTGATAGTCCGCTACGGAAGCAAACGAGCATACACGAACCTCCAGGCCATCCTCTTCTTGGTTTACTTCTATACCACGAAGAACAGTTTGAACATTACCGAACTTCACACACGGGAACTCCTCTGAAGTTACCATTATCTTTTCTCCGCTCTCCGCCAGTTTGTTGAGGAAGTCATCCGGTTTGACGGATTTCTTTGTATGTACAGTTACACAGACACTCATAATTGTATTGTTTAAGTTTTAAAATCTGCCGCAAAGGTATTCTCCCCTGAGCCCATATTTCTAACAGTCTTCTATTGTTACATCAAACTTTATCTCCTCACTTCTTTTCAGTTGTACGGCTGCATCGTAGGTGATGTCGGCTGTGGTGTAGGTATGACGGTCGTAAATGTGCCAACCGTTCATGAAGCCACCATCAGGGTAGATGGACAATTGTTTGCCGGCACATTCGAGTGTGAGCACTCGCCAATGGGTAAGTGCATTCTTCGGCAGGGATGTTATTGGCAGGACGATTCCATCTATGTCGTTGTCTGTCTTCATGTCTGACAGCCAACTGCCGGCGAGTAGTTCGAGCCATCCGTCACGTCCCAATTTCGTTTCGCCGCACAGGTCTTTGCTGTACGATGATGGTATGTTGGCAGCGATATTGTCCCACTTTCCTTGAGTTGAGTCATAGCGTTCTATCTTGAACTCAAGTGAGAAAGGATTGCCTGCTTCCTTGACGAAGTAACCGATGGTCTGCAGACTCAGCACTATTGAGAGAATGCTCTTCATGTGCTCGTCTTGATACAACACCTTTACCTGCTCACCGGCATGTTGCTTGCAGTGGCTGATGAACGTGTCCACCAGTCCAGCGGACTTCCGTCGGATTACAGAACCCAGTTCGTTGGTTCTTATTACTTCTGCGTCATCATCGCCCAACTTGAATATCTTTGTAGTAGAGATATCCACGTCTGTCTTGATGAACTTCGCCTTGCTTGCGAAATTGTTGGTGCGCAAGTAGTAGATAGTACCGTTCCCCCACTTGTCATTCATCGTGATATGGTTGGGGTTATTTGTAAAGTACAATCTGCCGTCAATATATGCCAGTGGGTAGAGTCCGTTCTTTGAGAATGGGTTTTGAATGTGCATCACCTCATTTGTCCATCCTTTTATCGAGCGTATCATGCTAAGTGCCGGCGTTGGCATCGAAACGTCTGTATTCTGAACCACACAGAACGCTGTTTCCTGACCATGAGGGGCAAAACGGTTGAAGAACTGTCCTTTCCAACAATGGTCTGTACCCTCATATTCCCAGTGCGCATAGTCGTCATCCACAAAGATGAACTTCTCGTTCTGCGACAGCGCAAAGGCTCGTTCCATCTTCACCAACGATGTTTCTGTTGCACTTGCGCCGAAAACGGTCATCACTGGTTCTGGCAGCACCTTCCTTGCCGAACGTTCTTCATCTATCCATTTTTTTGCTGCATTGATGTCTATATAGTTGATATAGTGCAGCGTATATTTGTCTAACAAAGCCTCTTTGTTGCCCGACAGTTCGGCTGCATCTACGATTACACTCGCACGTTCAATGACAACCTTCATCAGGTCCATTGCAGCCAGTTGGTTGGAGTAGCCTGAACCGCCAGGATTGGCATCGAAGATACAGATATGACCGTTCGGTGTTATGGTGAAGTCCAGATCAGTGCGTTCCACATTCAGTTCCTCTGCAAGTGCTCTTGCAAACAGTAGTCCCAATGTAATGAGCAGACCTTCCTCTGTGCTCCGGCTGTTTATCCAGTTTTTCTGGAAGTGACGTATCCTTATCTCGGTATAGTCGGTCTGTATGGTATCACCCAACACCACATTGCGCTTGATGTATTCAATATTTCCACATCCAAGACATTTGTTGGGTTTCGTACCTTTTCTCACGAGCGAGAAGTGGTAGTCGGGCTTGTCAGAGTCTTTCGAGGAGATGTTGTTCATCTCCGCTGGCAACTTTTCAGGGTCGTTTGATGAAGCGACTGGCCAACTTTCCAGCACAGTCTTGCCACATTTCGTGCAGTGACAATAACCATAGCCTGTGCCTTCGTTGTAGTAGAGTATCTGACCGTTGCCACTCTCACGGCTGCTGCGTGTGTCGAAAAGGTGGGGCTCAATGCGGTCTTGCTTCCATTCGTCTGCACCTATCAACTGTGCGCTTACTCGTGTATATACATTCTTGTCCAGTATTCGGCTGGCACTCTCGTTCATGTCGGGGATGAACTCTGCCGGTTGAAGAAGGTCAAGCTCCGTACTTGCGCTCACTCTCCATTTTTCCAGATTCTCCAGTTCGTCCTTCGTGTCGATGACCACCTGCTCTCGGTTAAAATACAGTTTCTTGAATGTCACCTCAGGCTTGAAGAAGTTGGTATATCTGATGCCTCTAACAATGCGTACCATTCCATCCCTTGCGATAGGATTGCCTGGCGCGTATTGCGACAATGCGGTTCGGATAGGGTATGATGGATTGGATGGCGTCACCATCGTATAGGTCTTCTGTGACGATGAGTTGATGTCAAACTCTATCACGTTCACTGGCATATTGGCATTCGGGGTGAAGCGGTGTGTCGCCCAGTATGAAAGGAGCCGTGATGCGAGCGGTTCAACGAACTTCATTTCGAAGAAGGCTTGCTGCTTTGCACTTGTAGCATTGCGGTAAGGGTCTGCATAATCCTGTATGCGCAACTCCAGTTCAGCATAGCAGTTCTCGTTCATCTCACGTGCCTTTGTCACTACATACTGCGGTGGACGGCTACTGAAGATTGTACCATCAAGCAGTATGCGTATCTTCCTGCGAAATTCATCGCTCAGTGCCTCGCTGCATTTACTATTGAAGGCCTCGTATGGTGTACCAGTCTCGTCGCCCAGTCCGTCCAGCGGACAGACGGGTGCATTGTCGGCTTTCTTCTTTATCTTGAAATGGTTGCTCTCGCCGTCGGGCACTATCTGATAGTTGGTGTAGTAGCTGATCACTTGCTCTGTGATGCTGCCGCCAGCCATGCCAAACACTCCGAACTCTCGTATGAGGAAGGAGTTGATATGGCGTTGTATTACTTGTGTGCTGTTCAAGTCCACTGTCGGCGAACTGACATTTCTCAGTATCACATTCTCCATAGGGTTCAGCAGTGTCCTGATGCCTACAGCATCCGAACCGCACAGTGTCACGCATGCACTTCGCACCTGACCGCGTCGTCCGCTACGGCCGGCTCTCTGCTTGTAGCTTGATGGCATAGGAGGCACAGATGTCATCATCACCAGTTCCAAGTCGCCGAGGTCAACACCCATCTCCATGGTCGTGGAGCATGCCAGTATGTTTATTCTGTGGTCTTTGAAGTCTTGCTGCACTTGACGGCAGACCATCTTGTCAACTTGTGCTGTGTGTTCTGCTTGAATGAAGAGTTCGGGGAATTGGTGAATCTGCAGCAGACGGTCAGAGAACGAACCATTCTCGCCCCAGAGGTCATTGTTCCACAACAGTTTCCTGTTGTCCACAGCCCATGCCTCGATTACTTCTACTGTCGGACGCGCCGTGCCATTGTACTTGTGGTAAGGGTATGGTGTCCACCGCTCGTGCAGACTCTCATCCAATTTCACAGGCACCCCTCCTATCACAAAAGGAGAATAGCCATGGAATACAGTCTCGACAGGACGCAAACATTTCACATGATTTGTGTCGCCTGATTGGTTGGTGTCGCACAACCAGACTTCATCATACAACTTGAAGCCAAGCTTTGCCAGGTTAAGGCGGTACGGCGTTAGGTGTACGTCATCCTTCACCTCGTCTTTGTCCTTCACCTGTCTGCGCACTTCCATGTCATAGTGTTTGCCATGTTCCAGCAGCTCGTATTTCAGAGTCAATTCATTCCACATGCAGTCAATCACGTCTTGAATGTCACGCTTGTAACTGTTTATGGCATTGACGATGGTTATGTGTTTCGCGTTGGCTATGAGTTTTGCCAACAGGCGTATGATACGAGAGGGATTGGCGGATTTGTCCCTGATTACAGGTTTGTGTACCGGACGGCGTTTTTCCTTTTTAGTGGCAAAGCGCATGGTTTGGAATATGTCCACGGGGTCTTGGTCGTCCATTGTCAGGAACACACATTCGCTCTGTCGGGCTGTGAAATCAAGGAACAGTTGCATCATGTCATGCCAATCCTTCTTGGTGATTTGGTTTTCCTTGGGCAATTTGCCGTTGAACAGCTCTACTGCGTCTGGCAACTTTTGTGTAAGTGACGGTTCTAACTCCTTGTAATAGGAAGTGAACAGTCCCAATGTTTCTGGTGTCATAGCCGACAATGGTCTGTGTGACAGGTACTCCACCATCAACGAGAGTATGTACTTACGTTTTAGTTCGGGCTTGATGTTCCCGTCTTCATCCAGTTCCGGACTCAACTCCGAGCGCTCGGCAAACTGCTGACAGAAGGTGTCAGCCAATGGGTCGTTGATGAGCACATCCAGTATGTCTTGCCACGAGAGGAACTGGTCGGGTCTCAACTCCGCAAGGAGTTTCTGTATGGCATCATTGTCTTCACCCTCCAGTATGTCCAGTTTTTCCTCTGCCTCTTTGTGTCTTTGGTCTTTACGCCCGGTACTGTCATAGATAGCTTCATAGTGCTTCACAGCCTCTTCTCTGGTCATGTTGCCTGCCGTAGCCCTGCGACACAATTCATGATAGAGTGTGCCATACACCCACAGACGTTCCTCCTCCACATTCTGTTTGATGGTCGATTGCGCTGCCATCTGACGGCTATCCACAAAACTGATGTACTGCTGTCCTTTGTGCAAGCACACCTTAGTCTTGTCCTTTGGCTCGGCCTCGGTCATCAGGTCGAGAGTTGAGGGGGCAATGAGACGTGAAATGAAGTCGGCTGCCACACGGAACTTCTGCAGTTTCTTGCTGTCTTCTTCATCCATTTGTATTACATCGGGGTTGTCCTCGTCCTGCTTAGACTGCTTGGTCAGCTTGGTGCCGCAATATGGACATTGACAATGGGCATTGGCTATCACTCGCCAACCATGAGGTGCAGGATTGCTTGCCGTCACGTTCTGCAGTCGGTTGCCCTTTACAATATAAGGTATATTGTTGTCGAACCCGACATTCTCGCTGTTTGTCGTGCCAAAGACATAGAGTGTCTTGCCTGAGTCTTCAGTGTAGTCGAGGTCAAACATGTCGCTGTCGTCCATTGTGATGGGCTGAAACTGTATGCCGTCGTCGGTCTTCACTTCCTCGGCAATCGCCACATATTCGCCACAATGCTTACAGCGGCTCATTTCCAACAGTGGCGCTTCGTCAACCGCTCTGTCGGTCTTGTTCTCTAAGAGGACACGGAAACTGCCGTCCTCTCTGTAGTGTGGGTCGGATATATCTACATACAGACCATGATTGGGCACACGATAGAAATAGTGCACCTTCACCCTGAGCTCGTCCAGTCCCTGTTCTTCTGCCCTCTGGCACATCTTGTCCAACAGTTCCAGCTTCTCCTCAATGGTGTCGCCCTCGGGAATGAGTTCGTCGAGACGGAGGTAACCGTCGTGGTTTTCGTTCATGAGCCGGAGCCAGCACTCTTTGTCCTCATTGGGTATTATGTCAAAGCCCTTCCGCTTTCCGTCCACATATCTCACTTGGTTCATCTGCAGACCGGTGATGCCAGCAATAAATGCCTTCAACTCTTCCTGTGCCTGCGTGCCGCCATTGCCGATGGTTGCAGATGAGGTGACGAAGCGTACCTCGTCAGTAGTTACGCCGTATGCCATCAGCACCCTGCGGAGCAGCATGGCTATCTCTGTGGCACCGGCACCTGTATAGGTATGGGTCTCATCCAGAGCTATCCAGCGCAGTGTCCCCTCTCCTTCCTCTTCCTGCTTTTCGTGGATAAGCATCTTGTCTTTATCGCGCAACAGTATGTATTCGAGCATGGTTGGGTTGGTGAGCAGTATGTTGGCCGGATGCATGCGCAGTTCGCTGCGTGTGGCTATCACATGCGGATATTTCTCCTCAATCACATTGCCGGCAGAGTCGCGTGTGATGCCTTTGATGGCATCTATCTTCCTTAGTATTTTCTTGTAGTTTCTGTCATTGGGTTCGGGAAGGAACTCCGGCATATCGCCGTTATAGACCGCAAAGGTAAGGTTGGTGCCAGTCAATAGCTTTTCCATACGCGCCTTTTGGTCTTCCATCAGGGCATTGAGCGGATAGAGGAAGATGGCTTGCACCTGATCTGGCACATGATGGTCTATCAGGTCTTGCACTAGCGGCAACATGAAGCACTCTGTCTTACCTGAACCTGTGCCGGTGGTCACCACAATGCTCATAGGCTTGCCGTCGGGCGATTGTTCCCTGAGTAATGTCTTCCAGCACTGATACTGATGCTCATATGGAGGATAATATACATCATCGTTTGGCATGCTCTTCAGCCAAAGCGTCCCCAGCATTTCTTTTGCATCTTCCTCATGCTCGGGATAAACGGTCTCGTAGCTATTCATGCACTGTACAAGGGGCATTGCATCCTTGGGGGCGAACACCTCTGTTATTATCTTCTTCAGCTGCTCCACATAGCCTTTCTGACTTTCGTTCCTTGCTTCTCCGCACCACATGGCAGTGAGGGTCTTCTCCACGTCTGTGCGGTTGTTTCTGTATAGTTCGGCAAATCTGAATCTTTGCTGCATATCTCGTATCAATTATTGTCGTTCGTTACTATTGCGTGACTCATCTCGCTGTATTTGTATCTGCACTCGTCGTAGTCCTTCAGCAGGTCTTTGAGGTCTGGGTATCTGCCCAAAGCGTCGGGACGGTCCATGATGAGCTTGAGGGCCTTGTCGGCAATGTCTTCCACCTTTGGCCATGCGTCGAAGGTCCAATAGACTTTCATGAATGCTTTCAGACTAACTTGTTCACGATCATCGGTGCACTTGGGCGTACGCAGGAAGAAGTCGGTCACGGCTTCACGCATCTTGTTTCGTTCTTCATCGTTCTCTGCCTGAGCATCTATCTCTGTCATCCAGCGTTCTCTTGGCAGTAGCATCCAGTCGAAGTGGAAATGCACTGCAAAGCGGTAGAGCTGATCCATGTCTGCGTCGGTGGGTTGATAGGCGCGTTGTTTCATAAGCGGAAGGAGTATCTCGCTTATCTGTTTTCCATTCTTCACCACCCTGATGAGTGGATTGAAAAGGAAGAAGTAGGTGCGGTGTTCGGCTACTGTCTCGAAGCATTTGAGTGCATCTACCACTATCTGCGACTTCTTGCCGCCCCACCCTGCCTTCACATTCTTTATGTATGGAAGGGCATAGTGACGTGGATGAGTGTTGTCTTTCAGACTCTGGAATACAATTCCGTCTTCCGTCAGTTCCTTGTTGTTTGCCACTCGCCACGGATCGGTCTTGTAGTTCCATGCATACAGGTCGGTGGGTGCTTCAATGGCCCTGGAGATATACACCTTCAGATAGTCGAGAGGCAAGTCTGCTGACAGTTCCGATGCCGGCAGTTCGAGCTTGTAGTTATCTACCGAGATGTTCGGGCCGTTGAAGGTGGGGAAACAGTAGAACATCCTGTTGCTGCAGTTCATGTCAAACTTCCTCACACCATTCTCCGAGAAGTCTCTCACCGAGAACTGGTCGCAGATGATGAGCGGAATGTGTATGTTCTCATGCTTGTCGGCATATCTCACCACGTGCAACTGTCCTTCCGTATCTCTTTGCGACAGCTCGCGCATGATGATGGGGCGATAGACATCCACCAATATCTTGGCATCGTCAGTGCCTATCTCCAATTGTCTGGTGTCGGGCTCATGCACGTCCAACAACTGTTTGAAGTCGTCCTGTATGTCGTCCACTCCTGCCAAGGCGGTACGTATGCACTGATGGTCGAAGTCACGCCAGATGGGTTGTTGGTCGGCGGTATCGGGACAGAAGGGCACGTAATATACTCTTGGCTTGAACACTATGCCTTTCACCGTCACCCTCAGTCGGATGGCTCCTTGCTGCGGTTCTTCTTTGTCCCAATCTACATAGCGTCCGTCCTTCAGCCACTCAAGGTCATAGTCAGTCACAGGTTCTCCTTCCTTGGCGACTCCGGTGGCATAGTGTCTCACTTCCAGTCCGCTGCGTCCGAATAGCACGGACAGGTTGTCTTCCTGCAGTTCGTCTTCGTCAAGGTCGGTGTCGCGGTATTTGTAGAGCACAAACACGTTGTCCCTGTACTTTATGGTCTTCAGGTATTTCTTCGTCAACACCTGATAGAGTCCGTTGCGGTTGAAAAATGGTGGCAGCACATCCTTGCCGTCGGGACCGGAGAGTATCACCTTGTCGTTGATTGTGCACCAGCAGTAGTCGGGTCCGCACGCCTCACCGTTCCGGTAGTGGGCAAAGACCACTGGTAGTTCTTTGTAAGCATCTGCCAGATGGTAGTCTGATGAGAAGATGACGGCAGTAGCTGTCTGTGAGTTCTTCCTTGTGGTGAACTTGTTGCCGGTCTTGGGCAGGGCATACACCTGCATATAGTCCTTAACATCCAGTTCCTGCACCACGCGGCTCACCGTCTGGCTTGTGCCGTCAGCTTGCGGCAGGTCGTAGCGCATCACCATCTCCACCTTGTCGAAGTGGCACACGGGCACATTGGTAAACGTGTTCTCGTCTATCTTGTTCACCGAGAGGAATCCTGTCAGTTCGCTGCCTGTGTTGTCGTATTTGAATATCGGCTCGTCGCCTGCGGCTATCTTCTGCACACAGTGACCGCCGTTCTTGAACCTGAGGTAGAAACGTATGCGGCCTACTTCCTCGGGATGAACAATGCCCCATTCGGGCTTCATCAGGCGGTCGTAGCCTATATATTGCTTCTTGCCTCCGCCTATCTCCTCGGGTTTCAGTTTCACCCTCAGATGGCGCACCATCTGGTTGCGACTGGCGGTGTAGGCAATGACCCACTCAAAGTCGAACTTGTCTTTCCTTGCCACTTCGTCGGCTGCTTCTATGCAGTGCAGCAGCTCCGGGATGCAAGTACTCTCGTCTTTCATGTCTTCCTGGGCAAATGGTGGCTCTTTGTCTTTACTGAGTATGCAGTCGAGATAGTTGTAAAGGCTATGGCGGCGTGAGATGCTTTCCTGGAACGCCACTGCTCTGCCATGGTCTTTGAGGTCGTCCAGATCTATCTCTTCACCGTGAAATATCTTGCAGAGTTGGGGCAGCAACGCATCGTTCTGGTCGCGCTTGAGTTCGGCTTGTACAGCCAGTCCACCCAGCACTTGCAGCGACTCCAGCCAGCGCATGGAGGTCTTGTCGGGGTTCTTCGAGGCGTTATAGACGAAGGTATTGATGTCTATGCCAACCAACTGGTAGAGTTTCTTCAGTTCCTCGGTGGTGAGTTGCAGTACCTTGTTGTCATCCATGGTGTCGGTGCCTTTGTAGTAGCGTTTGTACCATTCGGCCATATACATCACCACTACGGGAGCCATCTCTTCGGTCATGAGGTGCTGATGGGTGCCACCGTGTGAGTCAATGCTCTGGCCTAAGGCTGATTCCAGGGCATAGAAATCGTGTAGCCCGAGGCGCAGTTCCCACACGTAGGGTCGCCCCTGGCTTATCTTCTCGCGAAAGAGGCTCACCTGCTCTGCGAGACATTCCTTCAGCCGTCTGTCGGCATCTGTATATAGTGATGTTTGGTTCATATGGTCGTCTTCCTTATTCATTAGTCGTAGTGTTTGCCTCGATAGATGCGCTTCAGCTCGTCGAGCGAGCGGCAGTTGCCGTGACCACCCTGCCCGTGGTGTATCATGCGGTGGCAGTTGGCGCAGAGGGGCACGAGGTCGGTCTCGGCGCACACCTCGTGCTGGCCTTCGGTATGCGAGAAGGGGTGCTGGTGGTGCACCTCTATGTATTCGTCGCTGATGGCATAGGCTCGCTGGAAGTCGAAACCGCAGCATTCGCAGACGAGGCGTCCGCCGTGCAGCATCTTGTAGTAGCTGATGCAGGCTTGGCGCAGATGCATGTTACGGCGGCGCAGATCGGCAGACTGGTTCTCGGCAGCTTCGCCCTCCAGGTAGATCGTCTGCTCGGTGGTGCGAGTGTTCGAACGGTCTTCTGATGCCATTTCGGTGCCCTCCGTTTCACCTTCCACAGCATAGGGTTTCACCGGTTGGTCAGCGTGCATCACGAAGAGGCGGTACCAGCGCAGCACCTCGGTGTAGCGTGGTTCCGCGTTCATATCTACGCTCTTCAGGATGGGGTGTGTAGTGATGAGCTTGCGCAGACGGTCTATCTCCGCGCTGTCGGTGAGGTCGTAGATGCTGCCGAGCGTCACTCCGAAGTATTCACTGAGCACGCCGGGCAGTTCCTTTTCGGCCGTCTCCACCATGGCGAGTATTTCCGCCTCGGCGCCAAACTTGCCGGTGAGGTAGTTGAGAAACGCGTAGTGTTGTGGGGTTGTGTCTGTTCTCATCATAAATTCCTTTTTTAGTTCACTTTCCATTCGCCACCATTCCTGCTGCCGCCTACACGTGTTATTCTTCCTGCCGTCTTTAGTTTCTTGATTTGGTAGGCCACTCCGTCTTCCGTCATACCACATACTGCTGCAATTTCCTTTGCTGTAATTTTCGGATTCTTGCAGATCAACTTGTAAATAGTTTCCGTAGTAGTTTCCGTAAAACCGGATGAAGTTTCCGTAGAACCCACTACGGTTTCCGTAGAATTCTTTGAAGTTTCCGTAGAACCAGCCACAGTTTCCGTAGTTCTCCAGATGGTTACCTTGAACTGGTTGCCTGATTCTTGGTTGTCGAAGTCGATGTTTGCATCTTCCCGTACCACACGTTTGATGCCCGAGCCAAGTCCGCGATAAATCATAGTTTTGGCTGCAAAGCCTGCCATCAAGGGATTACGCTGACGTGAGACCCCCAGTTTGATGTCATCAACTTTCAGTCCACCATACAAGCAACCGGGATTGATGATTTCTATGCGGTCATTGAATATCAGCAAGCGGATAGCGGCATTGTGGAGCAAATCGAAGTGTACGAGGGCATTCTGCAACAGTTCCTCAAGCACTACTTCCGGAATTTCGAGAATACCTGTCGAGTTGAAGTTCTGCCCTTTCTGCTCATGGTGTAGGTAAGACTTGAGAAATGCCATGCCTTCTTCAAACATCCTGGGCAGCGTTCCCGTAATGTCGCGACTGTCGAGATAGTGGGTGTCACCGATGTCGTTGCCGGCAAAAGCTACGGCCTTTACCACAACCGAAGGCTCATGCAGTTGAGGTTTTTTACCGAAGTAGAGCATACCCACACGTGTCACCTCGCCTTTAGCCGTGAGCACGCTCAGCGATTGCAACATGCTTTCCAGTGGCTGGTCGAAGTCTTCAATCTCCTTGCCGTAGGTCTTCTCAAAATATTCTCTGATGTATGACATGTCAAGGTCTTTGACGGATGTACCTTTTTCTGCATCCTCTTCGGGATAATAACTGCCGGAATCCTGAAACAGCCCCAGTATCTCTGCATTTTCGGTGATACGGCGCTTGTCAGCACCCTGCTTCACCCATATTTCGCCCTGCAGATTCTTATAGGGTTTGTTGCGGCCTTCTGCGATGGTACACGCGAGCACATGCTTGCCGTCCACGCGCACCACTTCGGTCTCAATATATACGGTAGGCTTTACCTGCTCGTTGGCGGCATTGCCCAACTCACGGCTCATCTGCTGTATTTCTTCATAAGACAGACCTTTTATCTCGCCTGTCTTGTCTGCTACTCCAAAGAGCATAGTGCCGCCCTTGGAGTTGGCAAAGGCTATCATCTCCCTTGCTGCATCCTTTTGGGCAATGGGCGATTCCTTAAACTGCACTTTGGTCGTTTCACCACAAAGGCAAATTTCTTTCAATTCTTCTGCGGTCATAGCTCGTTTGTTTTGTTCTATTGTCTTGTTTGTTCACGCCCACAGTCCTCCTTTTTGTACCGATAAGGCAGGACTGGCGTACCGATGCTTCGGTACTGGAGTCCTGACTGCATGGGACAGGGCTTGAGATGGTATGTCTTTTGGGGAGGGGTTGGTGGCCCTCTAAAAGTCAGTCGTACCAGTTGATTGCGTCAACGTATGAATCGAACTTCATCTCTTCGGTGACGCCTACTTTTTTCAGCACTTGCAGCACCATTTTCTGCTCCTCGGGCGGCATGGCGATGGCGCCTCGCCGGCGGTCGTAGTATGGGTTGCGGCCAAAGCGCATGATGAGGGTTGTCATGAAGCGGTCGTACTGTTCGGGATACATGCGGCGCTGCATCTGTGTAAAGCCGAGGGCATAGCGCACGGGGTTGTTGCAGCGGAAGTGCTGGCAACTGTCGCCGGCAGTGCAGTGGTCGGGGTTCAAGAGACGCATGTACTTCTTTTCCGTGCGCAACTTCTCGAAGGCGATGCGGTGGAGACACTCGCCTGCCTTGGGGCACTGAGCGTGAACACAGACAGGATAGTCGTCGGGGGCGGTGGTGAAGAGTTTTCTTATCATGGGGGAAAGGGGTTAGTCCATGGGTTTAATCATTTTCTCAATGAAGGCAATCTCGTCCTCAGACAGGTTGTACTTCTTGTAGAGCTGCTTGTCGATGTTGGATATGCTCTGGGTCCAGTCGATGTCGGATGAGGATGTGAAGTCCTGGAGGGGGACAAAGGTGAACGTTGCCCGAGATATATGTATAGAACTAACACACAGAAGGATAAGGAAGCGAACAAAACAAGTCTTTAGGTAATTCAACAAGTTCTGAGCTTCTTTTCTATCTTCAAACTTACCAATCAGTATATAAGAGTGAGTACACACATCTTCTTTATCAAGTATCTGCATAGTAGAAGTGAGAACACGAAAAGTACCATCCTTACTCGGTTCCATTGCATGTTCAGCTCCAGTCTGACTAATGAGAACTTTATATTTTCCAAACCATTCATGTCCTTTGGTTACATCTGATTTTTTTATATACGAAATACCTTTGCTTGAAATCAGTTTAACGTCCCCCTCTTGTTTAACATTATTCCCTCTAACTTTAGTTGACAACGCAAAAGGACTTATAGGACTTATCCATGTAGATATAGAATTATTTTCTTTCAAGACCTTATCTACAATAGGAACTGCTTCATTGTAGCGTATTATAACAGGGAACTGATTGAGCATTCTGTTGGCTACATACTTATTACCACTGATTTGGTTTGTAAATTCACATAGTCCATGATAAGACTTGTTTCTTAGGAAATATCCTACGCCACCACTTATACTGATATTTTCAAAGCAATCTTTTGAATTTGAATAATCAAAATATTTCTGAATAGAATCATCATTGATGAAAGAAGATCGAAATTCATCAAGTCCCATACCTCCAGCGAACCAACGCGATGGAATAATCAATGACACAAAATCAGGCTTCAATGCTTTTGCTGTATTTACGAAGTGATGATAAATAGGCGGCGCTTGTATGCTATCGCTATTTGAAGTACTATTTTGATACGGTGGATTTCCCACTATTGCTTTGAATTTCATATTATTAATATCTTCGTTGTCATTTTTAGGAATAGCTTTATAAACATGCCAGAAGTCGTGGCCCTGAACCACATCCTGCTGGAACAGTTCGGGCTGGCGGCGCAGCACCTCAATCATGTCGCACTGGCGACGTTCACCGTCAATCTCCAGCGTGCGCTCATAGCAGCGGACGTTCATGCGCACATCCTTGCGGAAGCCGGCGAGGGTGCGCTTGGTGATGCTCACCGCCATAGGGGTGCGGCACACCACAAAGATGTTGTCCTGCAACACGTCCTTCCATATCTCCAGGTCGTCGCCCGCCTGCCGGTAGTATTGCTCGGCATCGCGGCTACGGCCACGCTCGTGGGTGAGGTCGATATGGCGGAACTGCGGCTCCTTGGCGCCCTTGAACACGGAGTAAGCCATGTAGAGCGGATAGAGACCCGTCTTGGAGTTGATCTCCAGGATGCGGGCATTGGGGTCGGTGAACACGTCGCGCGTCACGTCGCCACGATCCACATGGCGGGCTGCATGGATCAGTTCGCCATACTGGTTCTCCTCCAGATGGTCGCCGTCAAACTGCTCGTTCATGAAGCACCAGCCGCCCAGCGTGTCGGAGAGCTGCATGTTCACCACGCGCCATGGCGTAAGCACCGTCTCCTTGTCGGGGTTGTGGAAGTAAGAGAAGATGGTGGCAATCTTGGCTATGCGGTCCTCCGTGTTCAGGCGGTCGGCCTCCTTCACCATCTGCCGGATGCGCTTGGCAGCTCCAGTGAAGATGGCACGGTCGAAGCAGTCCTTCAGCATGTTGAACGTCTGCTTAGTAAAACCCTTGGGCATGAACTCCTCCCACGAGGCATCGTCCACGATGTCGCTGGCAAAGTTGTCCACAGTGATCTCCTCGCCATCCTCGTCATTGATCTCAGCGCCATACACCAAGAGCGGTATGCGGATGCTCACACCGCGCAGCACCGACATGCGAGCACGCTTCTCCTTGTTCTCCTCGTCGCGCTTCTTCTTCGCCTCACTCTTTTCGTCGTCCTTGTCAGGCTCCGTCCACTGGCGCCAGAGCACCGGCTTGGAGAAGTCGCCCCACTGGCCTTTGTCCTTACGCGCCATGGAGGTGAAGAGATAAGGGAAGAGCTGCGTGGGCTGGTTCATCACGTCGTCCCAGCCGGCGGTGTCGGTCATGGGGCGGTCGTTGTCGTCGCTCTCTGCCGACATGCGTGGAGTGGGAGGGACGGCAGACTTGTCGGAGAGATAGTAGATGTACTTCACACCCTCTGCGCCATCCACATTGCCAATGCCCTGACTGTTGATGGTGATCCTCTCGGGCTTCCATATGTTGGGCATGGAACCAAGCAGTTCGTGCACGTCGCCGAGAGCCTTCTCCTGCTCTGGGGTGAGGTTCATGAGCTGTTCGGGGTTGTAGAGAGAGTTGTCGGCATAGCCCGAGCGCACAGCCCGCTCTATGTAAACATTGCTGAGCTTCTCGAATATCTGCCCAGCAGAAATCTGCCGGCCCATCTCGCCCTCGTCCATGGAGAGCACGGGGCAGAGACGGATGAACGACTCAAGGTGTTCCTCCTCCTTCTTCTGCGAGAGCTTCAACTGCTTCTTCTTGCCCTCGGTCTGCGCATAGACAGCCATCTTGGCGGTCTCGGCCACAGCGGTGAGAGCACGGTCGGGAGCGAAGTCGAACACATAGCAGTCGCTCTTCTGGCGGCCGTTCAGCACGGCATGGGTCTGCACACGGAAGATGGTCTGCATATAGTTGGCAGCCGGCGTATTCTCCGAGCCCTTCATGCAGAGCACAGCAGTCCACTCCGGCACGGAGACTCCCGTGGTGAGCTTGCCGCACGAAAGGGTTATGGTGTAGTCTTTCTTAGTGATGTTCTCCTTGGCATTGCCACGGATATTGTTGAGCACTTCGGCAAGGGCACTGCCGTTCTTGTCTTCGATGTTGCCGTCGCCGGCAGCATTGATGATATGGAACATGCCATTGTCGGTGCCGAAGACGTCGTGCTCACGAAGCAGTTCCTCCAAGGCCGCTGCCTCTTTCACTCCGGGCAACAGCCAGAAGGTGTGGCGGAAGTGCTCGCGGAACTCGTCGGTGGAGAAGGGATAGAGACTGGTGTCGGACTCCTCAACGAGTTTGTCGAGGAAGCGGCGCACGGCTTCTTCGTGGATGAACTTATCGACCCTTACCTCTGCCAGCTGTGTCTTTAGGTCGTCACGCTTCACACTGTCGGTCTCGCTGTCGATGCGGTTCTGCAGTGCTTTCTTGTCCTCCTCTGTCCATACACGGAAGAACTCATGGAACTTGAACACTTCATTGTTCTCTATGGCTTCGTCGCGCACCATCTTGGGTAGCGTGAAGGTGAGTATCTGCATGCGTGGCAACTCGGCATATGGATTGGGGTCGCCAAAGTGCTTTTCGTCCCATTCCTGCTTGGCGTGCTGCTCCATCACATAGTCCCAGGTGTAGATTTCGCTTTCCTCATACTTGTCGAGCAGGTTGAACGGCGTGCCCGAGAGTGAGAGTATGCGTGTCTTGTCTTTCTTCAGTTTCTCCATCACATGCACACCGGCGGCAGCATCAATGCCCTCGTGTGCTTCATCTACCATCACGAAGTCCCAATTATACTGCATGATGTCGCGTTTCAGCGGGTCGAAGTGCTTCTCCTTACCGCCCACAAACTGTGAGAGACGCAAGTATTGCATGGAAACGAAGAACACGAGTATCTTCTTGCCTGCATCGACATCGTGGATGAGCGAACGGAAGTCGCCCCTGGAGTCGCTGTCGTCCATCATCCTACGACCATAGGCTGGCTCCAGACCTTGTGCCTTGTAGTCCTTAAGTGCTTCTTCGTTACGGAATATCTTCTCGAAGTCCTCGTGCCAACCTTTGTCCACCACAGGACGGTGGGTGATGATGAGCGTGGAGCGGAAACCGCATCGACGTGCCACCTCCAGTCCGGAGAGAGTCTTGCCGAAGCGCATCTTGGCATTCCACAGATAGTGCTTGCCTTTGCTGATATCCTTGAACTTTTTCTGGAAATAGTCAACGGTGTCACTAATGGCTTTCTCCTGCTCGGGACGGAATTTTATGGCTCCATATCCTGCTCCCTTGCCTTCCTTGATGAGTTTGATGGCGTTCTGTATCTCACATAGAGAGACGGCAAACCAGATGTCTGCCTCCTCGGAGTTGCCCATGACGGGGTCTCTGTAGGTGTTCAACGACTTGGACGAAATGCCCATATCATGCAGCGTGCGATAGACATCGTCTGCCTTGTAGCACTTGGTGTCTTGCTCATAGGTGGTGCACTCCACATATTCTATATTATATTTGACACCATTCATATAGGGGCGCGCATCGAGCACCTCTCGCACAGCCTTTGCCCATTCCTGGCGGTTGGCTTGGTCTGCCACTTCGTTATCAACAAAGACTTCTCCTATTTTGAGAAGACCCTTGTGTGTCCTGTCGTTGATGCTGAGTACATACAGGAGCCGTGATTGGGTTATCGTGTATCTCATTATCGTAACACTTATATTTGACTATGTGATTTCACTTTATAGGTCGTCGTCCTCGATCTCTTGCTGACGGCCTTTGAACAGCGTACGGAACTCTATCTTCTGCCATGGGCTGGACTTGGAGTCTTCTCCGGGCTTGAACTGATAGTTCTTTGGCTTCTTCATGTTCCAGTCGCGTATGATGCAGGCGGCACCGTTGTGCTTGAGGGCAGAGCCGGTGGTGCATCCCGGACAGGGCTTGCGTGTCTCACTACCGAACAGGTCTGTAGAGACCTCGTCGTGGCATGTGTCGGGCACCACGTTGCGCAGACCATCCATCTGCCAGATGTTCCATGAGATCCAACGTGCGGCATTGACAATCTTACCACGCTCGGGAACTCTTAGATTGCCATTGGCATCCTTGACGTATTCACCATCGGCATCTTTGGCATTGAACTTCTCCATGAAGTATTCTATATAGGTGTAGAGCAGTGCTTCACGGGCAAGTAGCAGGTTGTCGCCCTGCCACTCGTACCCGTAGGTGTGCTTGAAGGCTTTCTCTGCCATCTGATACCATTCTTTCTCTGTCTCTACATTCTCATTGATGACGCGCATCTTGCGGTCGAGCAAACCTATGCGGCGTTTTACGGGGATGAGCTCGCCAGTGGTGGTGTCGTAGCGGCTCACGAGGTATGGTGCCTCACCGCAGGTAATCTCCATGCGGTTCTCTACCACATACTTCTTCCATGTCTTCTGCTTGTCGCCATCAGGAAACTCAATTTTTCCTTCAGTGGGAGTCCATGTGTGTGAGCCGTCATCATTGACGATTTCGTGGTTGAACACATCCTTCCTGCCGAACCATGCCTCGTCGATGAGGTTGTTCTGGGCATTGCACACCCATGAGGGAGTGAAGACTTCTGCCTTGTCCTTGGTGCGGTCGAGTTGGGCTTGCTTGTCCTTAAGCACTCGGGGCATCACTATGCGACAGTTATTGCATGTAATTTTATCCGGCACAATCTGGTCTTTGTAGCCGTAACCCTCGCCTCGATCCTCATAGTCGGACGTAGCCCAAAAAATGTTGACGACCTTGGTTTGGTCATTGGTTTCAGAACGTGCCATGGCGGACATGGTGTGGTCGATGAGCAGTTTGTCAAGGACTATGGGGTCATAGTCAAAGATGTCCTGCTCGGATATGTCCACATCACGGATGTGTTCGAATATTCTATATGTTGTATTCTTTTTTGCCATTCTTTTTGCAAAGTTAAGTTTACACGGTGCAGTCTTCCTGCACTTTTGTATATTTCTTCACTATCTCACCATATTTGTCTGCAATCAGACTGCGCAACCACTGTGGAGCGGGCACTTCAACCTGTGGGCTATAAGATTACTTTGATACGGTTTAGAGCTTGTTTCCTACAACGCTCGAGCGCCAGCTCGCAATGTTTGATCGTTCGAACTTCGTTCGCAATGTAGGAGTCAGCTCTCTCCGAGAGCGTAGACGATGACATTCGAGCTTTGCTCGCTTTGTCTGCCACACACTAATTCCCGCGCTCGCTTTGACGCTCTCGGAGAGAGCTAGCTCCTAGCTTGCATACGACCGCCCCATCCGGATGGCGACTCCTTCTATACGGGAGAGGGACAGGAAGAGGCTACGAGTGGGCTAGATCCTACTGCTTTATGGTGATGCGTCCTTGGGGTACTGCGTATTCTTTGCCTATCTTACCGGAGAGGTTGTTCTGCAAATACTGGATGAGGCAGTCGCTGTAGTTGACTCCGGTCTGCCGAAGGACTTTGTTCTGTTTCAGTATGCCATAGAAGCCGCCGCCTATGACGCAGTAGTCAATCGTAGCAAGCTGATAGGTGCGGTCGGTATTGAGTGGTTCGTATTCTCCGTTTTGCTTGTTACGTACCATCACGTCGGTCACGCCTTTGTTTCCGGGATTGATGATGAATTTCAAGCCGGAGACTTGTGGGAAGTCGCCGTTCTCTTGAGGCACGGACTGGGTGCAGGCATCAAGAAGCTGCTGCAGTTGGGCTCCGGTTATCTCAACGGTGCAGATGTAGTTGTTGTAGGGCAGAAGGTTGATGATGTCGCCATAGCAGAGTGTGCCCGAAGGCAGGTCGCTGCGGATTCCGCCACCATTGGTCATGGCGAAGTCGGCATCGGTCAGGGCAAGATAGGAATCGGCTACAAGGTCGCCTGAGTTGGTTTCTGCCATTCGCACTGCCTGCTTGCCATGGGTGTCGAGTATGGTAAGTTTCACCTCGCTGTCGCACACCTTGGCTGATGTTTCGTTCTTCACCAATGACTTGATGCTGTCGGTGATGTGGGCAACTGTAGGGTCGACGCATGTCACATCGGAAGTCGGGATGAGCTGGGTGGTGGCATGTCCGTCGGCTGTTATCAACAGTTTGCCGATATTGGCGAACTTGGTGCCGGTCTCGGTGATGACTACCGGCTGTCCCAACCGGTTGTGAACGGTGTCGGACGGTATGACGGAATGGGTGTGGGCATCGAGCACCACATCAATGCCTGTGGTGTTGTGGATTAAACCGTGGGAATCGACATTCAGGTTGTTTTTGTCTTCGCCCAGATGGGACAATGCCACCACATACGTGGCGCCTTTCTTCCGAGCCTCATCCACTGCGTTCTGCACCAGTTGGTAAACTGCGGTAGGACACAGTTCGAAGAGTTGCCTGCCAGCCTCATCGAAGAATGCATATTCCTCGGTGGCAATGGATGTAGGTGTGGTTATGCCTATGAATGCCACTTTCCGTTTGCCCATTGTCTTTATAATATAAGGTGCAAAGGGAAATTCACCGTTGGACATGCTGCGCAGGTTGACGCATGTGATTGGTGCCTTGATGTAGGAAAGGAGGTCGAACATCCGCGGTGTCTTGTAGTCGAACTCATGGTTGCCCAGTGTGACTGCATCGTAGCCCACGCCTCGCATTATGTCGACAATATACTGGCCTTTGGACACAGCACCGGCAGTACCGCCCTGAAGGAAATCGCCGCAGGAGACGACTGCCACATAGGCGGTGTCGGCTATTGCATTGCGCAGTCCGGCAATCCTGGAATAGCCGTCGATGCCGCAGTGGACATCGTTTTCATAAAGGATTACGATGCTTTTGTTGTTCCCGTCAGTCGCTTTCGAAGCAGACTTACATGAGAAGAATGCCATTGTTGAGCCCATGGCTAATGCAAAAAGCGATGTCTGTAGTGATTTACTGTTCATACGAAATCAGAATTAAAATGCAGATGCTTCGCAAGCGTTGAACGCAAAGCGGAGATTGCAAAAACAAAACCTAGCGGCTGGTAACTATTAAAATCCCAGCCTTGACAATGCAAAATTAATAATAAATTTTCATTCGGTGTGTTCTGTACCTATTATTTTTGTAACTTTGCAGCAAGAAAACGATCATATCATTAAATAACAAAAGATTATGGTAAACTACAAAGAATTAGGTCTCGTGAACACACGCGAGATGTTTAAGAGAGCCGTAAAAGGTGGCTACGCTATCCCTGCCTTCAACTTCAACACAATGGAGCAGATGCAGGCAATCGTAATGGCAGCCGTAGAAACTAAGTCACCAGTCATCATGCAGGTATCAAAGGGTGCACGCAACTATGCTAATGGCACTATCCTCCGCTACCTTGCCCAAGGTGCTGTTGCCTATGCAAAGGAACTCGGATGCGAGCATCCAGAAATCGTTCTTCACCTTGACCACGGAGATTCATTCGAACTCTGCAAGGACTGTATCGACAATGGTTTCTCATCAGTCATGATCGACGGTTCATCACTTCCATACGAAGAGAACATCGCATTGACAAAGAAGGTGGTAGACTACGCACACCAGTTCGACGTAACAGTTGAGGCTGAGCTTGGTGTACTTGCAGGTGTTGAGGATGAAGTTTCTTCAGCAGAATCACACTACACAAAGCCAGAAGAGGTAGTAGACTTCGCTACTCGTTCGGGTTGCGATTCACTTGCCATCTCAATAGGTACTTCACACGGAGCACACAAGTTCACTCCAGAGCAGTGCAAGCTGGTGAACGGCGTACTTGTTCCACCACCATTGGAGTTCGGTGTTCTTCATGAGATAGAGGAGAAGCTCCCTGGATTCCCAATCGTACTCCACGGATCATCTTCAGTTCCTATGGACGAAGTAAACACAATCAACAAGTTCGGCGGTCACCTCGAGGCAGCCATCGGTATTCCAGAAGACCAGCTCCGTGAAGCATCAAAGAGCGCAGTCTGCAAGATCAACATCGACTCAGACTCACGTCTTGCAATGACAGCTGCAATCCGTCAGCACCTTGCAGAGCATCCTGGAGACTTCGACCCACGTCAGTATCTCAAGCCAGCACGTGAGAACATGAAGAAGATGTACATCCACAAGATTGTGAACGTACTCGGTTCTGACGGCAAACTTGCTCAGCAGTAATCAGAGACTGACAGTTGATTGGATTCAATACAACTAAAAACAAAGCAGAGGCTCAAAAACGAGTCTCTGTTTTTTTTATTTCACCAAGTCTCTGATTTGTTTCACATTGAGGATAAGGAGAACAAGCCAATGAATGATTCGTTTACTCTGTGATCCCCCACTCTATCATCATGTTGGATTATTCCGATTTTGATTTCTATTACTTTCTTGATACAATCTTCTGAGCAGCCATTATTGCCCTGCTGAGTATCCAAATGAAAGAGGAATTGGACGAAAGGCACAGATGACGGAACAGCCGATGACGAAATGAGGTGCGATGGCTCAAACGCAGATTGGGATAGAAATAGTCTGCGAACTTCCGGAGCAGACTTCCACGAGTCTGTGCATCAGAATTCGGATAATAGAACAAGCCCTCTATTGCCCAGTCAATGTCCTCTACCATTTCCTCGCCAAGAATGGTTTTCCTCTCAGCTGCCCCTACCCGCTCAGTAAGCCAAATCATATTCTCATAGAGTTTCACCGAACCATAAAGAAGGTTGGAGGTGGCATACTCCTTGCCGGCATCGGGCATGAGATAATGATAAGCTGCATGGGGTGTGGTCCTCACCTTATTTATATATAAGGAGTAGCGCATGATGAAATCAGTGTCCTCACTTCGAGTCATACCCGTATCGAAAATCAGGGAGTTATTCTTGATGACCGATGCAAGGAAGAGAGCATTGCAGCATGAACCATAAAGCCGCGAGGCACGTGCGATTTCTGCGGGGCTACTGCCAATGACATCTGCAAGTCCCAATGACCATACCTTATCGACATCGTGCATAATCATGTCCTGGATGCAAAGTTGGGCATCGCCTATCGCATCGACGAAAATCTGAAGGAAATCGGCATCCACCCAGTCGTCGGCATCAATGAACGAAATGAATTCGCCCTGTGCATAAAGCAAACCGCAATTACGGGCAGCGCACACTCCTCCATGATTTAGTCGGAGTAATCGCAACCGCTTGTCTTTTTCCGCATATCTTTCACAAATCGCAGCACTGCCATCCGTACTGCCGTCATCAACGAGCAACAGCTCAAAATCAGCGTAAGTCTGCGACAGCACACTACTGATGCATCTGTCGAGGAACTTTGCCGCATTATAGAAAGGAATGATGACTGAAATCATTGGATTGAAGACTTGTGTTGTTTATGCGATGAATTACTTATTCTGATGATGAACAATCAGCTTTGTCTATATGAAATAACTTGCCAACAAATAACGGGTGAAGTCACGTTCTCTGACAGCCTTTCCCAACTGGCTCAACCGACCCTCCGCTTTGCAATCAGGAAATAATTGCGATACAAGGTTGCACATGGCTGCGAAATAGGCTTTACATGTATCTTCATCGAGAGAGTTCATTCGCGGTCCTGACAGTTTCATTCCCATAAGCAAGTTCTTGTAGAGTTCGTTATCGAATGCAATTCCCAGCGTCTGCACATCGCGGAGCAAACGTCTTACCACCCAATAGGAATCCAGCGTTGCATAGTTGCGGAATTCATGGGAGGTGAAATTGCCGTCGTAAATGCGGTAGTGGTACACGGTTTCCTCGATGGATGATTTTCTGCGGGACAAGGGACAAAGAATGAAATTGACGATAGTGTCCTCGTAGCGGTAGCCTTCGGGGAAACCTACCTTTAAGAAGAGCGATGCCTTTATCAGTTTTGCCCACGGGTAACCCGAAACGTAACCGGCATCGTCAGCATCTGTGTGACTCACAATCATGTCTCCGACAGTAGATTCCGCACTTCCCTCCACTATATCGGAATTGCACTCATATGCCTTCTCCAACAATGACTCCACAGCATAGAGAGGCAAACAGTCATCTGCATCAACAAACATCACATAGCGTGCGTCTATATGTTGCAGTCCTCTGTTACGCGCAGCAGAAACACCCTTGTTCTCCTGTTGCACAATGGTGATTCTCGGATCTGAGTCGAACCGATGGAGTATGCTTGCAGTTGCATCTGTACTTCCGTCGTCCACTACAATAACATGAAATGCATATTGCGTCTGCTGGCGCAGCAAAGAGATGATGCAGTCCTCCACATAATCCTCTGCATTATAGGCTGGGACAATAACCAGAAGGTCGAAATTGGGATTGGGTTCGACATTGTTCTTGACCAGACAACTGCGTCCTTTGTCAGCATAATGCGCAGCCAGCACGCTTTCCGCCTTTTCGGTTTCCATCTTCACATATTCGTGGGGAAAACAGGTACAGAGCAACTGATACATAACCCGACAAGTGTGGGTGATGCGCCCGATATGCAATAGATTGTCCAGATATTTCATATTTCAATAAAGTATCTACAAGTACGTCCTAACAAAAGTTTCACTCCTATCTAAAGGTTTATCATCATACTAAACACATGACACAGACTCTATCATCCTACTGCTCCCGAGAAAAACCGGGTTTGTCCGCATCCCATCTGAACCTTATTTCCGGCTTCACATGAGACAGCACCTGAGCCTGGAAATCCTGGTCGGCATGGTTGGAAGATGTGTAGGAAAGTGACAGTGTCGTCCCGCCGAAATCTGCACGGACAAGTGGCACACCTGCCTTATTGATGATATTGGCATACTCTGAGTCATCCAGGCTGTCGGCACGGACAATGAAATCCTGAGTTTCCGGCAAACGGATGAGACTGTTTGAATCGAGCAACTTCCACTTGGAATCATAGAACTTGATTGTGCTGTCCCATGCCCCGATGTTGGATGAGTGTATCAGGCAAATGACATAGCCGCTGGCAACGGGCAACTTGCATATCTGCAGTTCGGTCATCGACGAAACCTGCACCTTTGCCAGATTGTCGGTAAGCGCAGTGAGACGTGACTTCCCGTCGAGCGCATTGTTCACCTCATTGGTGAGATTGTTTTCTATAAAGTCGATGCAATCCAGTCGATCGTTCCTTGTCAGTGTGGGCAGAACAGAATCGGGCAAATCGGTGAAAATCTCCTTCATTGTCTGTGCCTGGCTGGAGAGTGTGACCAGCGCTAATAATACAGTTACAAATGCTTTTGTCATTGTTGCATGGTTTAAATCACTTACAAAAGTACGAAAAAAACTCGTTATGCAACAGTCAGAACCTTAAAGTTTAGTAACTTTGCAACATAATTTATCCAAGAGCATGAACAAGGAGATACTCCGTTTGGCAATTCCAAGCATATTTGCAAACATCACAGTGCCGCTTGTCGGTATTGTGGATGTTGCCATTGCCGGACATATTTCAAACGCTTCAGCAATAGGCGGCATTGCCATTGGCAGCATGCTGTTCGACCTTCTTTACTGGAACTTTGGTTTTCTCCGGGTAGGCACCGGAGGCATGACAGCCCAGGCGTTCGGGCGCAAAGACCATCAAGGCATGATGGACATTTTCCTGCAGAGCATTTCATTGGCTCTGGGAGGAGCACTGTTCGTGTTTCTCATCAGTTGGCTTTTCCTCAATGTAGCGCTGTTCTTCATTCCCAGTTCACCCGAAGTCGAGGCATTTGCACGCCAGTACTTCTTCATCCGCATCTGGGCAGCACCAGCCACACTCTCGCTGATGGTTTTCAAAGGCTGGTTCATCGGCACGCAAAACACTGTAAACCCGATGATATGCGACATAACTGTGAATGTGGTGAACATGGTCATGAGTTTTTGCCTAGCCAAATACACACCGCTTAGTGCGCTCGGAGTGGCATACGGAACATTGATTGCACAATACATGGGACTTATTGTTGCCATCACGCTGCTGCACAAAGGCTACGGGAAATATTTCCATCTGCTGAACTTCAAGGCATGCATAGTGTGGACGAAACTGAAACACCTACTGTCGCTCAATGGCAATCTGTTTCTGCGGTCAGTAGGATTCATGGTTGTCTACGTAGGCTTCACTGCCCTGACATCCAAATACGGAGACGAGGAACTGGCTGTGGGTGCCATCATGATGCAGTTGTTCATGCTGTTCAGTTATTTTGTCGACGGCTTTGCCTATGCAGGCGAGGCTCTCGTCGGCAGATTCATCGGAGAAAAGAACCGGCAGGACCTGAACAGATCAGTGAAAAACCTTTTTGCATGGAGCCTTGGCATCGGCATCATCTTCACTATCGTCTATGCAGCATCGGGCGACGGCATGATCCGACTCATGACATCCGATGCACAGACCATCAGCACGTCCCAGCCTTTCCTCTTCTGGCTCATCCTCATGCCAATCATCAGTTGTGCAGCCTTCATGTGGGACGGAGTCTACATCGGTGCCACTGCTGGAAAATCGGTTCGCAACTGCATGATGTTTGCTGCCATAGGATTCGTCACCGGTTACTTGGCATGCTACCGCTGGATTGGAGTCCAGGCCGTGTACGTCGGCTATTTTGTCCACCTCATAGTACGCACCCTGTATCTGTCCGTCAAATGGAAACCGGTCATGCGCAAATGTCTCCCTGCCCTACTTCTGTTTTGCTTCTGCTCGGTCATGAATGCGCAGAGCGACAGCGTGGTCTACAAGGAAGTGGACTCAGCCTACATGGCGCAGATTGAACAAATGTTGGTTGAGGAGAAGGTGCAGCAGGCAAAGGATGTAGTGAAGCAATACGAGGAAAAAATGATGAAGCACGAGATGTCGTTCCATCACGAAGGATTCAATTTCCTTCTGCGAGGCATTCTGAGTGTGCCTAAAGACCGCACATTCCGCAACGAGAACCTCACTTCACTGAAGCAATACGACTGCGACATGGCGGACTATGGAGTGGCATTCTCACCTCTTGCTGTCACTTGGGGATTGAAAGCCCTCGGGGTGAAGTCAAGGAGCAAAACCAAGCGGATGGTGACAGCCAACCTGCTCGGCATCGCCATGTCTGCAGGCATAAGCACCGGACTGAAATCGGCAATCGAATCACGACGTCCCAATGGCGAGGACAAGCAGAGTATGCCGTCGGGACATGCCACCATGGCATTTGCAAGTGCCACGATTCTGCACCGTGAATACGGATACATCAGTCCGTGGATAAGTGTGGGAGGCTACACCACTGCCACTGCCACTCAGTTCCTGCGACTGAGACACAATGCCCACTGGGTGACCGACATCTACATGGGAGCTGCGATAGGAACCATTGCCACCAATCTCGCATATTTCATCACCGACAAGATCTACGGAGAGAAAGCCATCAACCGACCCGAATTGACAATGGAGGACATCAAGCGTACAATCAAGTACAACGCCCGTCCTTCTTCCGTCACCCTGCTCTCCGGACTGGAATGTGGAAAGGAAGACAAGATTCACACCAGTACCACCTTCGTTGCCGGACTGCAGTACAGCCATTTCTTCAACAAGAACCTGGCTGTGGAAGGAATCTGGAAAATGTCGACTGCCAATTTCTACGACAACAGCCAATGGATGTCGGGCAATATCGACAGATACCATCTCGATGCGTCATTCAAGTATTCATGTTTGCTTACCCCAACTGCCCGTGTTTCCTACCGCATGTTCGGAGGAGGACGATATCTGAACATCAGTCAACTGGACTTCAATCATGAAATAAAGCCGGAAGTAGGTCTTGGTGTTGGATTCGACCTGATACATAACGAAAAATATGCTGTCGGCTTCAGTTGCGACTATTCCCATGCCTTTTCCGACTGGTTCACCGACCGTTGGATTCTTAGCATGGAATGGAAGGTGCTATTATAAATGATATGGTGTCATTAAAATATGATGCTATTATATATAGAAAGGTGCTATATAGATTAAGGTGCTAATATGCAGATGATGCTCTTGTATAAATTAAGGTGTCGTTATAAATGATAAGATAAAAAGAGAGAATAAAAAGAGATAAATAGAGTTTGTTATGTGGTTGCTGCTTGCATTTCTATCAGCGTTTTTACTTGGTTTTTACGATGTGTTCAAGAAGAAGTCATTGAAGAACAATGCCGTCATCCCGGTATTGCTTCTCAATACACTCTTCTCCAGCCTCATTTTCATACCGTTCATCATCAGTTCGGCAAAAGGATGGTTGCCGGAAGACAGCCTGTTCTACACCCACAGTTACGGTTGGGCTGAGCACAAGTACATCATTCTCAAGTCAGTCATCGTCCTTTGTTCATGGCTTTGCGGTTATTGGGGAATAAAGAACCTGCCCATCACCATTGTCGGACCAATCAATGCCACACGTCCTGTGATGGTTCTCATCGGTGCGCTCACATTCCTTGGCGAACATCTGAACGTATGGCAGTGGGTGGGAGTCATCATCGCCATTGCATCGTTTTTCCTGATGAGCAGAAGCGGTAAGAAAGAAGGAATCGACTTCAAGCACAACAAATGGATAGTGCTGGTTTTGCTGGCAAATGTGTTTGGTGCAATCAGCGGACTCTACGACCGTTACCTCATGGCACCAGTAGGAGTTGGAGTGGGACTCGACAAGATGGCTGTGCAGTCGTGGTACAACATCTACCAGTTCTTCATGATGGGCATCATGTTGCTTGTGCTGTGGTTTCCCACAAGAAAGAATACCACGCCTTTCCATTGGGACTGGTGCATCATTCTCATCTCAGTGTTCCTGTCTGCAGCCGACTTCGTCTACTTCTATGCCCTTAGCCAGGACGACGCAATGATAAGCATCATCAGCATGATTCGCCGTGGCAGTGTGGTCGTTTCATTCCTGTTTGGAGCAATGCTGTTCAGAGAGAAGAACCTGAAATCAAAAGCACTCGACCTGCTGCTTGTCCTACTGTCGATGGTGTTCCTGTTTATCGGTTCAAGATAATTGACCGGACAAGACAGGGTTTTCAATTGGAAGCCATATAAATTTCAATTGGAAGCCACGTAAATTGCAGAGCGGATTATTCCAGAACCTTGAGCCTTGCAAACTTAAGCAGCAGTTGCTTCTGACCTACATTTGCAAACTCCACAGTTGCTTTCTGGTTGTCGCCTGTACCTTCAATCTTGAGCACCACCCCGTTGCCAAAGCGTTCGTGCTGCACGCGTTGTCCCTCGTGCACACCGAAGGCTGCAGCCGTAGCCTGCCCACTACTTCCACTGCGTGTGGTTTCCACCTTGCGGAAACGCGGATTGGTTTCAACCGGATGCACATATGACAAAGGTTTGGATGGAGCCACAGGTCGGGAACCATAATCCCAACCCTGACGACTGCCATAAAAAGAACCATAACTCTCGCTTCGTCCGCTACCGTAAGAAGATCCATAACCCTCGCTTCGTCCACCACCATAAGAAGTTGGGGAAGAACTCCAGGGCAGTTCTATGTCTTTACTGCCACCGAACTTTGGCAACCTGTTGCCTCTGAACACAACACATTCCGTTCCAAGGTCATGGATGAATCGGCTCGGGTTGCTGAACTCCATCTTGCCATAGTGCAGACGGCTTTTTGCATAAGTGATGAAACAGCGCACCTGGGCACGAGTGATTGACACGTAGAACAGTCGCCTTTCCTCCTCTATCTCCCTCGGATTGCCGTTCGACATCTGATTTGGGAAGAGGTTTTCCTCCAGCCCCACCACGAAGACCGTATTGAATTCCAGTCCTTTGGCAGAATGGATGGTCATCAGTGTCACTTTGGGCTCGTCCACATCCTTGTCGGAATCCACATCGCTCAGCAGTGAAATCTCCGAGAGATAGTCGCTGATGCTTATGTTCTGATTGTCTTCCTCCAGTCGGGAAGCACAGAAATCATGCAGTCCGTTCACCAGTTCCTCCCCATTCTCCTGCCGGCTGAGGTTCTCGGGAGACCGGTCCTGATAGATGTCGCGCAAGATGCCGCTTTCGGTGATGATGAAGCGTCCTGCCTCCTCTGCGTTTTCTGTAGCGGCTTTGTCGATGAACTGCTGCAAAATCGCAGTGAAGTCGTGCAGTTTCGCCTGCGTCCCCTTGTTCAGGTTCAGTCCGTAGTCCATGCAATTGTTGAGCACTGTCCAGACGCTTACGTTAGATCGCCCTGCCACCTCCACCAGTTTGTTCAGTGTGGTCTGTCCGATGCCTCTCGCCGGATAGTTGATTACCCTCTTCAGAGCCTCCTCGTCGTTGGGATTGACCGAAAGTCGGAAATAAGCCACGATATCCTTTATTTCCTTGCGCTGATAGAACGACAATCCGCCATAGATGCGGTAAGGCAGTCCATTTTTCCTCAAGTTTTCCTCAAAAAGTCGGCTTTGTGCATTCGTACGATAGAGAATAGCAAAGTCTGAATATGCAAGATTTTCCCTTTTCTTCAAGTCGATGATGTTGCGCACCACGATTTGAGCCTCCTCAATGTCCGAGTAAGCCTCGATAATCGGGATTTTATCACCCACCTCCTGCTTTGAAAACACAGTCTTCTCAATCTGTCCCTGGTTTTTGTGAATCAAGGTGTTAGCTGCATTTACAATCATCTGAGTGGAGCGGTAATTCTGCTCGAGTTTGAATATCTGAGTATTCGGATACATATCCTTGAACGACAGGATGTTCCGTATGTCTGCCCCACGAAACGAATAGATACTCTGAGCATCATCGCCCACCACACACACGTGCTGGTTGTGTCGGGTGAGTTGCAGGATAATCTGATGCTGAGCATAATTGGTGTCCTGATACTCGTCCACCAACACATAGAGGAAACGATCCTCGTACTTATGCAGCACCTCCGGATGTTGGTCGAACAATTGGTAGGTGTAGACCAGTATGTCGTCAAAATCCATCGCATTGGCTTGTCTGCATCGGTTCTGATAACGGGAATAGACCACCCTCACATCCGGAATCTTTGCTCTCAGGTCGTGGGTATAGATGTCGCGGCTGCCGGCATATTCCACCGCACTGATGAGATGGTTCTTTGCCTCGCTTATGCGTCCAGCCACAATCGATGGTTTGTAGAGTTTGTCGTCCAGCGCCAGTTCCTTGATGATGGCTTTTATCAGGCTCTTGCTGTCCGATGCGTCGTAGATGGTAAAGTTCGGTTCAAATCCAATATACTGACACTCAGCACGCAATATGCGAAGGAAGATACTGTGGAATGTACCCATCCATAGTCGGCTCGCCCTTTCCTCGCCCACAATGGCAGCAATACGCCGTTTCATCTCGTTCGCAGCCTTGTTAGTGAATGTGAGAGCCAGGATATTCCAGGGCATGTAGCCCTTCTCCATCAGATAGGCAATCTTGTAGGTCAGCACACGAGTCTTGCCCGATCCTGCACCTGCCACCACGAGCGACGCCCCGTCGCAATACTCTATTGCAGCAAGCTGAGACTCATTGAAAGATTTCATCAGTTGTTCGTCCATCCCTTCCTCGATTACTTGTGCACAAAGAAAGGCTTTGGCAGTTTCACATATTTCTTGCCTTCAATACCCTTGATGAAAGCATCGTCCACCTGCTTAATCTGCAACTTACCGTCCACTGGCACAATCTCCAGGTTCTGCACGTCACTGCCATTGTCACAGGCAGCACGCACCAGCGCCTTGTTGTCCTCCAGTTTCATCACTTTCAGTATGACCCACATTCCGTTCAGATTGCCTCTGAGGTAGCCGTAGCACAGTTCGTCCTCCATTCCCGGCACAGGAACCGAATCATTGTAGAGGTCGAGTACCACAGTGATTTTCAATTCTTCATTTCTGAAATTCCCCTTGAAAGTCTGAGCCATAGCCGTTGCCGTCATTCCAGCCAGCATCAGCAGCATTATAATCGTCCGTTTCATAGTTCTTCCTTGTTGAATCTGTTTAGTCAACAAAATTACAAAAATAATCCGTCACACCACACGTACACCATCATCATTAACATTCATTCATATTAGCTTAGGTACTAATAGTCAAAGTCGGTTTACTCCGAACGCATAGACGATTACGTTCGATTACTCGCATTATTTCAACATTGATCAATGTGTCATTGACGCCAAAACTCAAAATATAAAACGCAAAACATTCATGCCTCGGGAGTTTTTATGTTTTTTTGTTTCTTGCAGTACTCGAGTGTAGCCGTGAATTCAACAAGCAAGTGCAAAATTACAAAATCTTTTCGTAAAAGCACTCAC
>CAVHYP010000015.1:0-47530 GCA_963640465.1 Bacteroidaceae bacterium
TTTGGGGTAAGGGGCACTGTGCCTAGACGACATGTATTACCAAGGTTTTATCGTGTACACTCGCATATGCGCACGATAAAAATCTAAAAACAGGTATGCGAAAATTAGTCTGCTAATTTAAGGAAATAAGTGAAAATCTAGGTAATGTATGAGGACATATCGAAAAAAAAGGCCAGGAGAAGCGTTTCCGTGAAATGCAGATGAATGATAGAATACGTATGTTTTTCAAACACGGAATACACGGAAAGGACGGAACCGCGTGGGGTGCTTGATTTCTTCAACATAAATCACGATGTAATCAACCATTAATCTGTCATTAATTTTTCCCTGCAGCGCGTGTCTTGTAGACAAAAACCAGAAAAAAAATTCCGCTTGTAAGGAGCTCAGCCTCATTTTGCAGTTTGGACAAAACGCCATAACTTTGCCTCCTATATAATAAAGCCATCATATAAACACAACAGATCAGGCAAAGACCAGGCACCTATCATACAAACCAATAAAATCTGTGTGGGCACAAATTGACTTTGCAAAATTAAAATCACTGGAAATGAAGAGCTTTCACAAGAATATGTTGCAATGCGGGTCAAGAAACTTATCCTCCATCAACCCCACAACTAATTAACAGCCAATTTTGAGTATTTAGCAACAAAAAAAAGCGCCAACCGAAGCTGACGCTCTTTTGTTTGTATTGTTTGTCTAGGATTATTCCAGTTCGATGGCATAGCTCCCGGTACGTCCTGACGGGTATTTACCCCAGATGAACAGTGTCTTTGACTCGGACTCAAGAGCTGAGCGATATACTCTCTCAAGGTCTGCCACTGAAGTAATCTTAGCATTGTTGGCAAGAATGATTATGAAATCTTTACCAATGCCCTGCTTGCGAAGCGTGCTATTGTCATCGAGCGAGGTGATCTGTACTCCGTTCTGCAAGTTGAGTGACTTCTTCTGGTCTGCTGTGATTTCCTTAAACTCTGCATCGAGGGCGGAGAGATTCTGTGCCTTTACCACCTTGGTGTTACCGTTGTTATTCTTGAGCATAACCTCAACAGTCTTCTGTTTCTTGTCGCGCAGGAGTCCAATCTTCACCTTGTCGCCAGGACTGTAACGAGTGATAGTTTCCTGGAGTTCTGACATCTTTGTTATCTTCTTGTCATTTACTGACACAATGACATCTCCTTCTTTGACCCCGGCTTCCTTGGCTGCACCATTTTCAGAGACTTCTGCAACGTAAACACCTTCAGTAGTGCCGAAATCCTTATCGAACTTCTCGTCTTTTGCTTTCTGGGAATCGATGTAAGCGTTCAAATCGCTACCACTGACTCCAATCAGTGCACGCTGAACTGCTCCGTATTGTTTGAGGTCGGTCACCACTTTCTTCATTATGGATGTAGGGATGGCAAATCCATAACCGGTAAAACTGCCTGTCTGACTGTAGAGGGCCGCATTGATGCCCACCAGTTCGCCATTGGCATTTACTAGTGCACCGCCACTGTTTCCTGCGTTTATGGCTGCATCTGTCTGGATGTAGGACTCGATGTCGTTGCCCTTACCGCTTTCAGAAATCTTACGTGCCTTGGCACTGACGATTCCGGCAGTGACGGTAGATTTCAAGTTGAACGGGTTGCCAACTGCGAGTACCCACTCCCCTACTTTCAGATTGTCGCTGTCGCCTATCACCAATGTAGGAAGGTCGGTTGCATCAATCTTTATGAGTGCGAGGTCGGTAGACTCGTCAAGTCCCACTACTGTTGCCTTGAACTCACGGTTATCGTTCAATGTCACCTCTATGTCATCTGCACCTGCCACCACATGGTTATTTGTCACGATGTAGCCGTCGCTTGAGATGATGACCCCTGAGCCTGCACCCTGGCGCTTAGGTGTCTGAATCTGACGGTGCTGTGTTCCGCCATTGCCGCGTCCGAAGAAATCGCCGAAGAAGTCTGCAAACGGATCATAGTATTCCTGAACCACTGTCCGTCCGTTGGTTGTGACCTTAATATAAACCACTGCGTTGCAAGCCTTGTCGGCAGCACTTGTAAGGTCGACGTATTGCTGACCCTGCGAAGTGGAGGTGTTATTGCTGGCAAGCGTCATGAATGGCACGTCGCCGTCTTCCTGCTTGTTAGAATTGGAAACGATGCTGTTTGTCAAACCCACACTGTTGTCGACCAATGTGAAGGCAAATGCACCTGTAATCCCCGATACGACCGCTGTCAAAGCGATGACGCCGTACATTCTCTTCATTGTCTGTTTCATAATCCCATTCTGTTTTATACGTTAATATCTTATTGTTTTTAACTTAGCTTTCTCTAAATCGACATCAAAAGTAGCGTGAAGTTTAGTAACAGCAAAAGAAAACATCATAAAAATGTGGTTCTTTGAAGTAGTTTAACTAAGGAATCAGTTTGCTTAACAGTTCAAATTGCCTCATCTGACATATTCACAGCTTCAACCACGTTGTCTGCAATCAATACAGCAAGATAGATGCCAGCTCTACCGAAAGCAGAATGAAATACAAGTAACAGGTGACACATATTGACAAGAAGTACACCTAACGGCAGAAGAGATGACTATCGACAGACAATAAATGAATCGGCAAGTTGTAAGCGTAGCTGCGATAGCACATGCATCGGCAAGCCGGAAGCGTAACTGCAATAGTACATGCATCGGCAGACAAGGAACACATCTGCAAATAGGTTTGTCACAGACCGAGCAAGGAGGGGTGCAACCTTTTATCCGAAGATATAGTTGATGAGCAGGAAAGCGGAGAGAATGTAGAGCGTGACATTCAGGTCGCGAAACTTGCCTACCATCACCTTGATGAGCACATAGCTCAATATGCCGAGACTGATGCCATCGGCGATACTATAGCAAAGCACCATGGTAATCATCGTGATGAATGCAGGGAAGGACTCGGAGATATCGTCGAACTGGATTTTCTTGAACGAATCAATCATCAGCACACCTACCATCACCAATGCACCGCTAGTTGCGGCACTTGGAATCAACAGAAAGACAGGGGCGAGGAAGATGCTCAAGATGAACATCATACCAACGAAAAACGCAGTCATTCCTGAGCGACCGCCCACAGCTACGCCCGAAGCGCTCTCTACATAAGTAGTGATGGTTGAATTGCCGAGGATGGCTCCCACTGTGGTACCGATGGCATCACTGGTCATTGCCTCCTTCACGCCAGGAACATCTCCGTTCTCGTCTTTCTTGATGCCAAGTCGGGAAACGACGCCAAGAATGGTGCCAATGCTGTCGAAGATATTGACGAGCAAGAGTGAAAATACCACAATCAACATCTTAGGAGTGAAGAAACCAGAGAAATCGAACTGGCAGAATATCGGAGAGATACTGCATGGAGAGGAAATCGGGAACCAGCCATCGCCCACCTCGGTGACTCCCAACGGAATGCCAATCAGGGTGGAGGCAATGATGGCAATGAACAGCGAACCTTTCACTTTCTTTGCAAGCAAAGCGCCACTGAGCAAGATGCTTACCAGACCAAGGATGCTGACCGGAGTGAACTTGCCGAGTTGCACAAAAGTGTCTTGGTTGGCAGTGATGATGCAGGCATTCTTCAGTCCGATGAAGGAGATGAACATGCCTATACCCGCCGAAATGGCAAACTGCAGGTTACGCGGAATGCACTCCAAGATTTTGTCGCGGACATTGAGAACCGTGATGACCAGAAAGATGATGCCTTCGATGAGCAGCACAGCCAATGCCTGTTGCCAAGTCAAGCCCATCGCCTGACAAAGTGTGTACGCAAAGAATGCGTTGAGTCCCATGCTCGGAGCCTGAGCCAAAGGCAACTTTGCCATGAATGCAAGCAGCAATGTGGCGATTGCCGAAACAAGGGCTGTGGAAGTGAAGAGTGCCCCCTTGTCCATGCCTGTAGTGGCAAGAATCGTGGGGTTGACAGCAAGGATATAACACATGGTCAAGAAGGTTGTCAAACCTGCAATCAACTCGGTTTTTACTGTTGTACGCTTTGAATCGAAGCCCAATAATGCCTTAAACTTATTCATTTCTTCAAAAAACTTCCTTTTATTTTTACTTGGTGCCAATATTTTTACTACCTTTGCACCATCATTTAGAGGTTTCGGGATTTAGCGCAGTTGGTAGCGCACACGTCTGGGGGGCGTGAGGTCGCTGGTTCGAGTCCAGTAATCCCGACTTTCAACCTCGATCAACCCCAATATTTTTGTATTTTCCATCAGCGTTTTGCTAATTCTGCATTCAGGTTCCGCGCCTCTATTGCATTTATTCTACTATTGTTTTACGTTCTCTCTTGTTTCAGTCTCACCGTTTTGGCTCTGCCCTTCATTTTACACCTTATATTTTATATAGGCGACCTTTTCCCGTATAGACTCCCCATGTAACTTGCCCTACCCTCTCCAATTTTCATCTTCAAGATTTAGGGCAAGCATGAAATGTCCATCGTTCCTTATTATATCACGGCATTGCAATCAATCAGTGGCAACTCTGTAATCTATCAGTGAAAGCATTGCAATCAATCAGTGACAACTCTGTTCTCAACTGGTGACAACACAGCTCTCAACCGGTGATAATGCTGCATGCAACCAGTGACAAAGCCACATACAACCAATGACAATATGGCAAGCAACCGATGACGGCGCTGCCATCATTCAATCACCACTCCGCCGTTGCAAGGAATCACCACACTGAGCGTCTGCTTCTTGCCGAGCTTCACTTGCTTTTTGCTGCCCTCGAGCTGTTCGTTGTCACTGTAGACATCGAGCATCGTGCCGACTGGAATCATGTCGAGCTTGAGACTTTTCTTCAGCGGCTGTTTCTCTGCATTAATTCCGACCACATACCATTTGTCGGCATGACGGCGAGCCATGATGACGTACTTGCCCGGATAACCGTCGATGAAGCGAAGGTCGTCCCAAGTGGTCGGCACATTCTTCATGAAGTCGATTGCCCAAGCCGGAGCATCGGTCAAGTTGTTGGGAGCCAGTGCGAAGTGTTGTACTGACGATTGGAAGAGGACGGCTGTAGCGAGAGCAAAAACATCTGACGTGATACGATGAGATCCGCTCTTGTTGTCGCCATTATAGTATTTATTGAGTGTACTGCCACCGAAGTCCATGCTGCCCACTGTGTTACGGATGAATGGATGGGTGCAGGCATTCTTTGCCTCAGCATCGCACATTGCCTGGGAGAAATGTAGGTTCTCGCTTGCCAGCACAGCCTCACTTGCCACATAGTTGGGGTACATGCGTTCCCAGCCTCTCGGCAGAGTGCAGCCGTGGAAAATCACCTCAATGCCATAATCGTTGGCATCGGAGAGGATATCCTCGTAAAGTTTCATTGTTTCCTGCTTGTCACCGCCAAAGAAGTCGACCTTGATGCCTCGTATGCCATTCTTCTGCATCCAAGCCATCTCCCTGCGACGCTCGACTGTGTTGTCCATGATGCCACGCGGACCCTGTGGTGCATCGTTCCATGTGCCGTTGGAATTGTACCAGAGGAAGAGGTCAACGCCCTTCTGCTTGCCGTACTTTGCCAGTTCTTCCATCTTTGGATAGCCAATCTGAGTGTCCCAGAGTGCATCTACGAGCACTGTCTGATATCCCATAGCAGCTGCAAAGTCGATGTAGCGCTTCTGCTCGTCGAAATTGCACGACCAGTCCATACCGATAATCCAGCTCCATGTGCCTTTGCCGTATTCGTAAGTCTTTGATGCCTCGTACTTTTCACCAACCACATCGAAAGGAATAGTTGTCTCGACGATAGGTTTCAGAGTTGTTCCCACAGTGATGGTGCGCAAAGGAGTGTTGCCCGGCAGAGCGAGGGCTGGATTGGCAGAACCTTGTCCGTTCATTTCCTCTGGCATCGGGAAGGCAATCTGATAACCACCTTCAGCCTTGTCGGTCAAGCGGCAAGCGGCATAGCTGCCATCGGTGCCTGTCTCGGAAAGGAGAATCCATCCGTTGTCACCGTTCTTGAAAAGGCAGGGGAAAGTGTAGCCGAGGTTGCTGCGCTGTGTGCCCACCGGCACATCAAGCGCATAATTGGTTTCATAGCTTGGGGCTGTGCGTGCAAAACCTGTCATCGGACGCATCTGAGGACAGAGGAATGAGGTTGTTCCCTCGGGCAGTTGACAGGAAGTGGCTTCCTCCTTCACCACAAGGCAACGAGTATCGCCCTGCGCATAGACATGATAACGGAAGGCAATGTCGTTGTCACTCACTTGGAAGATCACATCGTAAATTTTCTTGCCGCCCTTGGAAAAAGTCAGCGAAATCATGTTGGCATGGTAGTCAACGTGACTTTTCTTGATGCGGTCGAGGATATAAGTTTCGTTTATGACAACTGGATCTGAAGCCTCGGTCAGGGTCATGCCCTGGGTGAAATCACCTATATTGGTGTTCAGTCCAAGGGCAGACGGCTGGATAAAGGTCTTGCCGTCGAGGCTCACCGAATAGTTTGGCTTGCCGTTGTCGTCATTCACTGTCACTACAAGTTTGCCGTTGGGGCTCTTCACTTGCTTTTCAATTGCGCTCGCCGACAGAATCAACATCGCCAAAGCCGCACAAACAATCATTTTTCTCATATTTCTATTCAGTAGTATTTGTTTTCACATACAAAGATAGCAATAAAATTTGTATTGACAACAGAACGCAGCAATACAAATTGTCGACGGACGATTATTTCACTTCAGCAAGTTCGCTAGCGCATCTCCGATTGACAAGAGCAAAGGTAAGAAAGAAAGACAGCAATGCTTTTAACTTTTGCAACAAATACTTTGTAAAGCCACGAAAACAAGCAATAATTGAAAGTCATGCGTGAGATGAGAAAGTTGCGGAAATAACAAACGAAAATTTTGACTAGATGGAAGCAGACTATGAACACAAGGAATGAAAGACATGAGCATAATGAATGAAAGTCATAAGCGTAAATAAAGGAAAGATTGAGCATAACGAATGAAAGCGACAAACGTAATGAAAGGAAGGTCTGAGCGAAATGAAAGAACACCATAAAAACAGCCAAAGAGAGCAATGAAAGAATGTACGATTTTTCCGCTTAGTTTTCACACGTTGCAAGCACTCTATTTTGCCCCGATAATTTTCCCAGTCAGAGAAAAAATTTTTCCTAGTCAGAGAAAAAATTTTCCCCAGCCAAGGAACAAAAAGAGGGCCACCTGAGCCCTCTTTGTCTAATACATAAAAAAATATGAAATATGAATGAATTAACTAAAATCATTCAAAGGACGATTTTCCTAGTAGTGTTGCTCGTATCAACCACGCCTTAATCTATATAAGAGATTGTCCCCGCATTTACACAAGCGCTTGTTTCTGGTTTCTGCTCAATTTCTGTCCGACAACTAAACTGCCGTGATGTCCAACGACTGAACTGCCGTGATGTTCTGACCTTCAAAAGCCTAGCCCGGCAAAATTTCATCCGCAAAAAAGCTACACACGCAGAATGCTGCCCACTCAGAAAGCCTGGCTTTTATTTGCCAAGCACAGACTTGATGTTTGCTGTTGCCTGCTCGTAAGCCTTCTCCCAGTTGGTGTCGAGAGAAAACGGAGTGTAAGTCTGCTTGTCGTTCACATAAACGTAAGTTGTCTCCTTGTCCTCATCGCCGAACAATGGGTTCTGCAATGAAGCATCGCGATAGACCTTGATTACTTCGAGGCGCTTTGCTGTGGAGATGGCTCTCGCCTTGATGATGTTGGTCTCGAAATCGGTGATAAACGAAGCGAGGTTCACTGCCTGTGAATCATAGAAATAGCTGTCTTTAGTCAGTTTACGCTTCTTCACCTGGTTTGAGATGTAGTTCAAAGCGGTGACCTTATACTGGTTGACCTGAATTTGCTGATCGTTGGATGCAGCATTGTTGACCACTGCAATTGCGTTGTCAAAAACTTTCTTGTAGAGACTCTGTGCACTTGCCGAAGAAACGGCAGCCATTGCCAAGAGCAAAGTTATAAAAACTTGTTTCATTTTCATCTTACTTATTTGTTACGAATGCAAAGGTAAGTTGTTTTCGCGTAACACGCAAAATTATTTCGCACAAAATCGTTCCAGACCCAATTCTATTCTATATTATTAACTTTTACAAGGGTCAACAGACGGAAGTTGATGCATAAATCTTTTCAGAAAGAGAAAAAATACAGTTGGAGCACATGAAAGTGCAAATTATTTCGTATCTTTGCAGTCCATTATGGATGTAGCTATCGTAAAATACAATGCAGGGAACATCTTCTCGGTGATGAACGCACTGAGGAGATGTGGTGTTGTGCCCACTCTTACCGATGACTTTGAGGTGCTAAAGAAAGCCGACAAAGTGATTTTCCCCGGCCAGGGCGAGGCAAGAACCACCATGACCTACCTGAAGGAGCACAAGCTCGACCAGCTCATCAAAGAGCTGAAGCAGCCAGTGTTGGGAATTTGCATCGGCATGCAGCTCATGTGCCGTCACAGCGAAGAGGAAGACACCGACTGCCTCGGCATATTCGATGCCGACGTAGTGAAGTTCCACCCCACAAAGAAGGAAGACAAAGTGCCACAGATGGGATGGAACACCATCAGCGACACAAAGACCGAACTGTTCCGCGGCTTCAGCAAGCCCGAATTCGTGTACTATGTCCACAGCTTCTATGTGCCGACTTGCAACGACACCATCGCCACCACCGACTACATCCAACCCTACAGTGCAGCACTACACAAGGACAATTTCTATGCCGTGCAGTTCCACCCCGAAAAGAGTGGAGCCGTAGGCGAACGCATATTGGAAAACTTCATCAACACCACCGGACTATGATAGAAATCATCCCCGCAATAGACCTGATCGACGGCAAGTGCGTGCGACTCTCCAAGGGTGACTACGGACAGAAGACCGTTTATGGGGACAATCCGCTCGAAATGGCACAGAAGTTCGAAGCGAAAGGCATCAAGCGCCTCCACCTGGTGGACCTCGATGGAGCAAAGTCAAAGCACGTAGTCAACGACCGTGTACTACGCAACATCTGCAGCCACACCAACCTCACAGTGGATTTCGGCGGGGGAATCAAAAGCAATGAAGACCTCGAGAAAGCATTCGATGCAGGCGCGGCAATGATTACGGCAGGCAGCATAGCAGTAACTTCTCCCTCTACAGTCTACGGATGGATCGAACGCTACGGAGCCGGGCGCATAGTGCTTGGAGCCGATGTGCTCGACGGAGAAATAAGAATCAACGGATGGAAAGAAAACAGCAACACCAGCCTGATGCCCATGCTCACCGACTACATCAGTCGAGGCATACAGACCGTGCTGTGCACCGACATAAGTAAAGACGGAATGCTGCAAGGACCGAACATCGGGCTCTACCAGCAAATCATGCAGGCATTCCCCCACTGCCACCTCATTGCAAGCGGCGGAGTGAGCAGCATCAGCGACATCATGGCACTCGACAAAGCCGGAATCCCAGCAGTGGTGTTCGGCAAAGCCATCTACGAAGGGCGAATCGACCTCGACCAGTTACTCACAACCCTCAAAACCGAAGGAGACTGACAGAATGCTAGCAAAACGAATCATACCCTGCCTCGACATAAAAGACGGACAGACTGTAAAGGGAGTCAACTTCGTGGGACTGAGAAACGCCGGCGACCCCATCGAACTGGGCAAAGCCTACAGCCTCCAGGGAGCCGACGAACTGGTGTATCTCGACATCACTGCAAGCCATGAAGGACGAAAGACATTCACCGAACTGGTGCGACGCATAGCACAGGAAATCAACATCCCATTTACCGTGGGAGGCGGCATCAACGAACTGGCAGACGTCGACCGGCTGCTCAACGCAGGAGCCGACAAAGTGAGCATCAACTCAGCCGCACTGCGCAACCCGAGTCTCATCAACGAAATTGCAAGGCATTTCGGCAGCCAGGTGTGCGTGGTGGCAATCGACGCCCGACAAGACGAACAAGGCTGGACATGCTACCTCAACGGAGGCAGAGTGCCCACCGACCGCAGACTCACCGAATGGGCAAAAGAAGTGAACGACCGCGGAGCAGGCGAAATACTCTTCACCAGCATGAACCACGACGGAGTGAAACAAGGATTTGCCAACGAAGCACTCGCCCTGCTCGCCTCCACCCTCTCCATCCCAGTCATCGCATCGGGCGGAGCAGGAACAATGGAGCACTTCAGAGACGCCTTCACCATCGGGCACGCCGATGCCGCGCTGGCAGCCAGCGTGTTCCATTTCGGAGAGATAAAGATTGGAGAACTCAAAGAATATCTGTACAAACAAAACATATCAGTACGACTATGACAATAGATTTCGAGAAAATGAACGGCATCGTACCGGCAATCATACAAGACGACAAGACACTCAAAGTGTTGATGCTTGGATTCATGAACGAAGAAGCATACAACAAAACAGTGGAAACCAGCAAAGTGACCTTCTGGAGCCGCACAAAACAAAGACTCTGGACAAAGGGAGAAACCAGCGGCAACTTCCTCAACGTGGTCTCAATCAAGAACGACTGCGACAACGACACCTTATTAATAAAGGTAAACCCCACAGGACCAGTGTGCCACACCGGAGCCGACACCTGCTGGAACGAAACCAATGCCAATCCCATCATGTTCCTCGTAGAACTGCAGAAGTTCATTGAGAAACGCTATCAGGAACAGCCCGAAGGATCCTACACCACAAGCCTGTTCCGTGACGGACTGAGCCGCATGACACAGAAAGTTGGCGAAGAAGCAGTGGAACTCGTCATCGAATCAATGAAAGGCGACAACGACCGCCTTATCTACGAAGCCTCGGACATGTTCTACCACCTCATCGTACTGCTCACATCCAAAGGACTGAGCATCGAAGACATTGCCAAGGAACTGATAGAACGCCACGACCCAAACTGGCACAAACATTGATCCACAGAGCCACGGCACAAACTGAACGACACAATGCGTGCCGACAAACAAAAGGACAAAGGAAGAAACAACAGTCACATTATGCTGATAGAATATAAAAACGTAGAAGTGTATCAGGAAACGCAAGAAGTACTGACCGACGTCTCTTTCACCATCGATGAAGGAGAACTTGCCTACATCATAGGCAAAGTGGGATCCGGCAAAAGCTCCCTCCTCAAGACCATCTATGGAGAACTGCCAATCCACAACGGCGAAGCAAGCGTGATGGGCTACGACCTGCCGACCCTGAAACGGAAACACCTGCCCGAACTCCGAAGGAAACTCGGCATCATCTTCCAGGACTTCCAACTGCTGACAGACCGCACAGTGGAAGCCAATCTCAAGTTTGTGCTGAAAGCCACCGGCTGGAAAAACAAAGTGGAGATACAGACCCGCATACAGGAAGTGCTCGACCTTGTGGGCATGAGCACAAAAGGATATAAACTGCCAAGCGAACTGTCGGGTGGCGAACAGCAACGAATTGCCATCGCCCGTGCTATACTCAACCATCCGAAACTCATCCTTGCCGACGAACCGACAGGAAACCTCGACTCGGAAACCAGCAACCGCATTACAGAACTGTTGCAGCGAATCGTGAAAGAGCAAGGGTCGACAGTACTGATGATCACCCACAACACCCACCTGCTGGAGAAATTCCCAGGGAGAGTATTCGAGTGCAAAGACAAGAAACTTTCAGAACTCGGAACCGCAGACAAGGAAGAAGAGAAAAAAGAGTTGGAAGTGATTGAAGACGAGATAAAAAACAAAGAAAAACCGGCAGACGACAAAGAGATGGAAATCATCGAGAATCTGGTGGAAGCCTAAAGTAGAACAAAAAACAAACGGAAATAAATATGAAAGTATTAAAGTTCGGAGGAACCTCCGTAGGTTCTCCTCAAAGAATGAAGGAAGTCGTCTCACTGATCAACGACGGCAATCCAAAAGTGGTGGTACTGTCAGCCATGTCGGGAACCACAAACGCACTGTACGAAATCTCAGACTATCTTCACAAGAAGAATCCAGTTGGTGCCAACGAAAACATCAACAAGCTCGAAGAAAAGTACATGCAGCACGTTGAGGACCTGTATGCAACAGACGAATACAAGAAAATTGCCACAGACTTTCTGAAGACAGAGTTCAATTATATCCGTTCATTCACCAAAGGCATCTTCACCATGTTCGAAGAGAAAATCATCGTGGGCCAGGGAGAAATCCTCAGTACCAACATGGTAACCTTCTACCTGCAGGAGCTGGGAATCAACGCCATCCTTCTGTCAGCACTAGAATTCATGAGAACAGACAAGAACGGAGAGCCCGACGTAGAATACATCAAAGAAAAACTCAAGATACAACTGACAGAAAACCCCGACAAGGACATCTACATCACCCAGGGCTTCATCTGCAAGAATGCCTACGGCGAAGTCGACAACCTCCAGCGAGGAGGATCCGACTACTCGGCATCGCTCATCGGCGCAGCCATCGGTGCAGAAGAAATCCAAATATGGACCGACATCGACGGCATGCATAACAACGATCCACGGTTCGTTGACAACACCGAGCCTGTGAGCCAGCTCAGTTTCGAAGAAGCATCGGAGCTCGCCTACTTCGGAGCAAAGATTCTCCACCCTACCTGCGTGCAACCAGCCAAGTTCGCGGGAATTCCAGTAAGACTTCTGAACACCATGGACCCGACAGCCCCTGGAACCATCATAAGCAACAAAACACAGAGAGGAATAATCAAGGCAGTTGCAGCCAAAGACAACATCACTGCCATCAACATCACATCAAGCAGAATGTTGCTCGCCTATGGTTTCCTTCGCAAAGTGTTTGAGATATTCGAGACCTATAAGACAAGCATCGACCTCGTGACAACAAGCGAAGTAGGAGTGTCAGTATCAATCGACAACACCACCAATCTCAGTCAGATACTCAACGAACTGAAGAAACTGGGAACAGTCACCGTGGAAGTCGACATGTGCATCATCTGCGTTGTGGGCGACCTCGATTGGCACAACATCGGATTCGAGTCACTCACCACAGAGACAATGAAAGAAGTGCCAGTGAGAATGATAAGCTACGGAGGCAGCAACCACAACATCTCATTCCTTGTAGCAGCCAGCGACAAGAAGAAAGCACTGCAATCACTGAGCGACCACCTGTTCAACCACAAGAAATAAAGACACAAGGCAGAGGTTACAATAACAAAGCAAGACTGCAGCAATAATGAGAAGGTTGCAATAAAAAAGCAAATATGCAACAACAATGAAAAGGCTGCGACATTAATAATAAAGGCAAGACACGACACATGACCCCAAAAGAATCAGTCAACAGACTTAAAAACATAAACACACCTTATTATTATTATAATACAGAACTGTTGCGCCAAACACTGGACGCACTGAACAAAGAAGCGGCGAAGTACGAGAATTACCACGTTCACTATGCAATCAAGGCAAATGCCAACCCGATAGTACTGAAACCAATCAAGGAATCAGGACTGGGCATCGACTGTGTGAGCGGAGGCGAGATTGACGCTGCCATCAAAGCAGGGTTCGCACCAGAGAGTATCATGTTTGCAGGCGTAGGCAAGACAGATGAAGAAATCATCAAAGGACTCGACTGCGGCATCGGCTGTTTCAATGTGGAAAGCATTCCCGAGCTCGAAGTAATCAACGAGATTGCAATGAGCAAAGGGAAAACAGCAAACATCTGTTTGAGAATAAACCCGAACGTAGGTGCACACACGCATACGAACATCACCACAGGACTGTCGGAAAACAAGTTCGGCATCGATATGGCACACATGCTCGACGTAATCAAGATTGCCAAGTCGATGGGCGGCATCAAGTTCTGCGGACTGCATTTCCATATCGGAAGCCAGATTCTCGACATGAGCGACTTTGTGGCTCTCAGCAACAGGATAAACGAGATACAAGACCTGCTTTGTCAGAATGGCATCGAGATAAAGATTATTGACGTGGGAGGAGGTCTCGGCATCGACTACGACGAGCCGGAGGCACATCCCGTCCCACAGTTCAAAGAATACTTCGAGGCATATCACAACAACCTCAAGCTGCGCCCAGGTCAGGAATTGCATTTCGAATTGGGACGAGCAATCGTGGCACAATGCGGAAGCCTCATCACAAAAGTGCTCTACGTCAAGGACAACACCGACAAGAAGTTCGCCATCGTCGATGCAGGTATGACCGAGCTCATACGTCCAGCCCTCTACGGAGCACACCACAAGATTGTGAACCTGACAAGCCAAGAAACAACAGACACCTACGACGTGGTGGGTCCGATATGCGAGTCAAGCGATGTGTTTGACACAGGTATTCAGCTGAACAAAACACAACGGGGAGATGTGCTGGCGATACTGAGTGCAGGAGCCTACGGAGAGACGATGGCATCACAGTACAACTGCAGAGCCCTACCCCACGGCTATTCTGATGAAGACATAATGGCAGAATCATAAAACAAAGTATTGATTGGCATCAACTTTGCAAATCATTGGATAAATAAAAGACTCTTATATTATGAACGAAGAAAATAAAAAAGAAGAGAACATAGACAAGGAAACTGAAGCCAGCACCAGTGCAAACGTCAGCGACCAAAGTCAGAACGAGAGCGAGAACGGCTCGAAGAAAGAAAGCGAAAGCGGAAACGAAGAACCGACAGAGCTAGACAAGGCAAACAAGAAGATTGCAGAGCTTGAAGACAAGTATCTGCGTCAGGCAGCCGAGTTCGACAACTTCAGACGACGTGTCATGAAAGAAAAAGCCGAACTCATTCTCAACGGAGGAGAGAAAGTGCTGACCAGTCTGTTGCCAGTGGTTGACGACCTCGAAAGAGCCCAGCAACACATGGCAAATGCCACTGATGTGAAAGCACTCAAGGAAGGCATTGACCTGATTATAGACAAGTTCAGCAAATTGCTGAAGTCTCAGGGAGTGAAAGAAATCGAGACCAAAGGCAAAGACTTCGACGTAAACTATCACGAGGCAATCACAATGATACCAAGTGAAAACGACGAACAAAAAGGCAAGATTGTTGATTGCGTAAGCAAGGGATACACACTAAACGACAAAGTGATTAGATACGCCAAAGTGGTCGTAGCTAATTAACCAAGAGGCAGAGCATGGCACAAAGAGACTATTACGAAATTCTTGGAGTCAACAAGAATGCAAGCGCTGATGAGATAAAGGTTGCCTACAAGAAGATGGCAATCAAATACCATCCGGACAGAAACCCGGATGACAAAGAGGCAGAAGCAAAGTTCAAGGAAGCTGCAGAAGCCTACGACGTCCTACGTGATCCGGAGAAGCGTAGCCGCTATGATCAGTTCGGACCCGAAGGCATGAAAGGTATGGGAGGATTCAGCGGACAAGGAATGGATATGAGCGACATATTCTCAATGTTCGGTGATATCTTTGGGAATGCTGCCGGATTCGGTGGATTCGGTGGATTCAACACAGGCAGAGGCAATGGACGCGGAAGCAACAAGCCAGTGTACAAAGGACAAGACCAACGGCTGAGAGTGGAGCTTACCCTGAAAGAAATCATCAACGGCACTACAAAGAAATTCAAGCTCAAGAAGTATGTAAAATGCGGCCACTGCCACGGAAGCGGTTCAACTAGTGGTTCCACCTCTACATGTTCAACATGTCATGGATCCGGATACGTGGTGAAGACAAAGCAGAGTTTCTTCGGAATAATGAGCACACAGGCTGTATGTTCTGAATGCCACGGAGAAGGAGTTGTCATCAAGGACAAATGTCCGGCATGCCACGGAGAAGGAATTGTCATTGGCGAAGAAGTGGTGGAAGTAAAGTTCCCTGCAGGACTCACCGACGGCATGATACTCAACGTTCCGGGAAAAGGCAGCGCAGGCAGACGCAATGGCGTGAACGGTGACCTCCAGATTGTTATCAGCGAAAAACCGGACGACAAACTCGTAAGAGACGGCAACGACCTTGTGTATAATCTTGTGTTGCCAATTCCGACAGCCATATTGGGAGGAGAAGCAGAAGTCCCCACTATCGACGGAAAAGCCAAAATAACAATCGCTCCAGGCACACAACCCGGAACAGTACTCCGGCTGAAAGACAAAGGGATACCAGAGGTACAAGGCTACAATAGAGGCAAGAAGGGAGATGAGGTAATAAACATAAGCATCTACGTCCCGGAGACACTGAGCAAGGAAGAAAAAGCTTGCATCCAGAAACTTGCCAACAGCGATTCATTCACACCTCCAGAAAGTATCAAGGAAAAGATCTTCAAAAAGTTCAAGTCCTACTTTGAATAAGCAAAAGCCGCAACCAAGACGACTGGAGCTTTAGTCAAGCAAACAAAAGCCAAAAACGTGTTGACAAAAACTGTAAGCTGTAGGCTTGAGCACACGCAAGCAAACAAAAGCGACAAGGACATTGAATTGTCTGTCGTACAACAAGAAACTGGATAATCAGAATTTAAATCACAAGCAACTGCAATGAGAGACTTTGCCAAATATACAGAATATCTGTATTCACAAGTTCCAATGTTCCAGAACATCGGAGGAGGAGCATATAAAGAAGGGCTGGAGAACACGAATATTCTTGACGAGCATTTCGGACATCCACACCGCAGTTACAAAACCATTCATATAGCAGGAACCAATGGCAAAGGTTCCTGCTCACATTCTATAGCATCCATACTACAGGAAGCCGGCTACAAAGTCGGGCTTTATACATCGCCACATCTCACGGACTTCAGAGAACGCATCAGAGTCAATGGAGAGAAAATCTCCGAACAATACGTGATGGACTTCATTGACAACGAGAAAGAATTCTTTGAACCACTCCACCCCACTTTCTTCGAACTGACAACAGCATTAGCATTCAAGTATTTTGCAGACAAGAATGTCGATGTGGCAGTAATAGAAGTCGGATTGGGAGGACGACTGGACTGTACAAACATAATCCAGCCCGACCTGTCGATAATAACCAACATAAGCCTCGACCACACACAATTCCTCGGAGATACACTTGCAAAGATTGCCAGCGAGAAAGCAGGCATCATCAAGCAAGGCACACCCGTAGTTATAGGAGAAACAGTTGCCGAAACCAAACCAGTGTTCGTTTCCAAAGCCCAAAAAGTCGGCACCGACATTTTCTTTGCTGAAGAATACAAAGATGAAAGTCACTACGACTTTGAACTGAAAGGACTGTATCAAGAGAAAAACCTCAGGACGATTCTCTGTGCTGCATCGCATCTTATACATATAGGATACAAAATCGAAGAAAACAACATCCGAAGAGGATTAAGTAAGGTTTGCGAGAACACAGGTTTGATGGGCAGATGGCAAACAATCAGGACCAATCCAACTGTAGTATGTGACACTGGCCACAACATCGGAGGCATTACCTACATAACAAAGCAACTCCAGGAGCAGAAATGCGATACGCTAAGGATTGTGTTCGGTATGGTGAGCGACAAAGATGTGAACGGAGTATTGGAGATTATGCCAAAGAATGCAGTCTACTATTTCACACAGTCGTCGGTCAAACGCGCAATGCCGCATCAGCAAATGAAGGAACTTGCCGGGCAGCACGGATTGACCGGAAATTCATTCCCTACCGTATGTGAAGCCTACGAAAAAGCGAGGGAAGAATCAAGTGTCAACGATTTCATTTTTGTCGGTGGAAGTTCGTTCATTGTTGCCGATTTCCTAATGCAAGAGAAAAAAAATCACGGATAATCAAAATTCATTGCTATATTATTTGCTCATTCGGGAAAAAAGTCTTTTATTTGCATTGAAATATTTTACTAATAACAAATGCAGACGTACAATGAGCGAAAACATACAAGCAAACCTGTCTGGACTTCAGAGGGAAAATTTCCAAAAGGAAGTCCAAGGGAAGAAGACTGACTTGTTCTTCCTGCACAACAAAAAGGGATTCGAAGTAGCCATCACCAACTATGGAGGGGCAATGGTTGCAATAATGGTTCCAGACCGTGAAGGTAAAGTTGCAAACGTGATTATGGGACATGACAACATCGAGGATGTCATCAACAAACCCGAACCATTCCTCAGCACACTGATTGGACGATACGGAAACCGTATAAGCAAAGGAAAGTTCGTCCTCGACGGCAAGGAATATACACTGGCACTAAACGATGGAGCAAATGCCCTTCATGGCGGACCAACAGGATTCCACGCCAGAATCTGGGACGCAAAACAGATTGACGACCAGACAGTAGAGTTACATTATACCGCTGCCGACATGGAAGAAGGATTTCCCGGACAGCTGGATGTAATAGTCACCTACACATTCAATGACGATAATGCGCTTGTCATTGACTATAAAGCAACAACCGACAAAAAGACTGTAGTAAATCTCACCAGTCACGGCTATTTTGCCCTTGCAGGCATTGCCGACCCAACCCCTGTAATCGACGACATAATTTGCACCATAAACGCAGACTATTATATTCCAGTGGATAGCGGTACTATTCCACTTGGCACAATCGAAAGCGTTGAGGATACACCATTTGATTTCCGCACACCTAAAGTCATAAGCAAAGACATCGATGCCGACGACGTTCAGATTAAGAACGGAACCGGCTATGACCATTGCTATGTACTCAACAAAAAGGAAGAGGGTGAATTGAGTTTTGCAGCAAAGATAGTCGAACCTCACAGCGGACGTACAATGGAAGTGTACACAACAGAGCCTGGAGTCCAGTTCTATACAGACAACTGGGGCAGTGGACAGAAAGGCACACACGGAGCCACCTATCCAAAGAGAAGTGCAGTATGCTTTGAGGCACAGCATTTCCCCGACACACCAAACCGTCCGTACTTCCCGTCAGTGGAATTATGTCCTGGACAAGTTTACACACAAAAGACCATATATAAATTCGGAATAGACAAATAATAAACAAACAAGCATTCTAACTATAAAATTTGAGCAATATGAGACTAACTATTGATGATGTAAGAAGTCGCTTCGTTAAGCACTTCAATGGTGAGACTGGAACAGTTTATGCGGCACCTGGTCGTATCAATCTTATCGGAGAGCATACCGATTACAATGGAGGATTCGTATTCCCAGGTGCAGTACAGCAAGGAATCATTGCCGAGATCAAGCCGAATGGCACACGAAACATCCGTGCATACTCCATCGATTTGAAAGACTATTATGAATTCTCCCTTGATGACGAGAATGGACCTCGGGCAACACATTTCCGTTTCATATTCGGCGTAGCCAAAGAAATGGCAAAGCGCGGCGTAAAAGTAGAAGGATTTGATATTGCCTTTGCAGGTGATGTTCCACTGGGAGCTGGAATGTCGTCAAGTGCAGCATTGGAGAGTTGTATCGCCTATGGACTCAATGACATTTTCAATGGCGGACTCGACAGAATCGAACTTGCTAAAGTAGGTCAGGCAACAGAGCACAACTTCATAGGTGTCAATTGTGGTATCATGGACCAGTTCGCCTCAATGATGGGAAAGAGCGGAAACCTCGTCCGACTCGACTGCCGCTCTGGCGAATATGAATACTTCCCATGGAACCCGACTGGATATAAGTTAGTACTTATCAATTCATGTGTAAAGCATGAACTTGCAGGAAGTCCATACAACGACCGTCGTCAAAGCTGCGAAAATGTTGTCAAAGCAGTAAAGGCAAACAAGCAAGCTGTTGAAACACTGCGCGACTGCACAAAAGAAGACCTCGAATGTGTAAAGGCAGTAGTCAGCGAAGTCGACTACAAGCGTGCCAAGTTCGTATTGGATGAAATCGACAGAGTTCTTGCAGTAAGCGACGCATTGACAGCCGGCGACTATGCAACAGTTGGTGAAAAGATGTATGAGACACATGAAGGGCTGAGCAAAGACTATGAAGTAAGCTGCGAGGAACTCGATTTCCTTGTAAACGTAGCGCGCGACTGTGGAGTTCTCGGTTCACGTTTGATGGGCGGAGGCTTCGGAGGATGCACAATCAACCTTGTCAGCAAAGACCTCTATACCACATTCATCGAGCAGGCAAAGTCTGCATACAAAGAAAAGTTCGGCAAAGACTGCAAGGTCATCGACGTTGTAATCGGCGATGGAGCACGCAAACTGAGTGAATAAGACGAGAAGGAGATAAAGCCCAATAGAAGAAGGAGACTTCGATAAGAAGCCTCTTTCTTTCTATAGACAACAAAGCCATCGAAAGCCGTTGATTCTTCATCTCCACTTAACTAAATGCATTCTTGCAACGATGTCAACAGATGTTTTAAGCGTTTTTTGGGGTAGAAACTTTTCAATGTCGTGATATTTTAGTAAGTTTGCAATCCAAACCAATAATGAATTCAAACAAACAAGATTGTAAAACAAAAATCATTCTTAAAATTATGAGAAATCTTAAGTCGATCCTACTAGGTACAGCTACTACAGTAGCAATGCTATGTGCTTGCACACAGGGAGCCAAAGAAACAGCGGCTCTGAGATCAGGTCTTAACCCTGCAGATTTTGAAGATACTTACCCTGGGGTAGTATATGATGATTCTCTCGGTTACAAAGCAGCAGAAAACGGAGAAGGCAAGAAAGTTGCCCTCTTTACTCTGACAAATGACAACGGCATGGAAGTGTCTATCACCAACTTCGGAGGTCGTATAGTAAGCATAATGGTACCAGATAAGGACGGAAACTTCCAGGACGTTGTCCTTGGTTTCGATAAAGTCCAGGACTATTATCCCTGGAACAACCAATCAGACTTCGGTGCAGCAATTGGACGCTATGCCAACCGCATCAACAAAGGTCAGATTACAGTTGACGGAACAATGGTCCAGCTTCCACAGAACAACTTCGGACATTGCCTGCACGGCGGTCCAACAGGATGGCAGTATCAAGTGTATGACGTTGAAGAGTCAACAGCCAATTCTCTGACTCTTGCAATGCACAGTCCAGACAAAGACAACAACTTCCCAGGAGCAGTTGAAGCAAAAGTAACTTATGACCTCAGCGATGACAATGCACTGACAATAAACTACTACGCAACAACAGACAAGAAGACAGTCATCAACATGACCAACCACTCATACTTCAACTTGAACGGTGACCCAAACCTGCCAATCACAGACAACCTTCTCACTATCAATGCCGACAACTTCACCCCTGTTGACAGCACATACATGACAACCGGTGAGATTGCACCAGTAGAAGGCACACCAATGGATTTCCGTACAGCAAAGGAAGTTGGCAAGGAAATTGATAATTTCGATTATGTACAGTTGAAGAATGGTAACGGCTATGACCACAACTGGGTTCTTAACAACAGCGATGACATTGACAAAGTAAAGGTTAGGCTTGAAAGTCCGAAGACAGGCATCGTGCTTGAAGTCTTCACTTCTGAACCAGGCATCCAAGTATATTCAGGAAACTTCCTTGATGGAAGTGTAACTGGAAAGAAAGGCATCGTCTACAAGCTGCGCACAGGTATCTGCCTTGAATCACAGAAATACCCAGATTCACCAAACAAGGACTGGAAAGAGTCAAACCCATGGGTAAATCCAGGAGAAGAATATGCTAGCACTTGCATCTTCAAGTTCTCCGTTGCCAAGTAATTGTCCAGAAAACAATTAACAAACATATTAAATCAATCAAAACTATCAAATGAACATTTTAGACGCTTTAAAGAACAATGGATTTGAAACAATTGATTACATCATTGTCTTCATCTACATTGTCATTCTTGTCGGATTGGGAATGTTTCTCTCGCGCGGCAAGAAAGGTCAGGAGAAATCTTCCAACGACTATTTCCTTGCTGGTAACACATTGACATGGTGGGCAGTAGGTGCATCCTTGATCGCAGCAAACATTTCGGCTGAGCAGTTCATCGGCATGTCCGGTTCTGCCTTCAAATCAGGTATTGCAATGGCTGCTTACGAGTTACAAGCTGCTTTGGCTTTGATTATCGTAGGTAAGTTCCTATTACCTTTGATGATTAAGAAAAAGATTCTGACAATCCCTCAGTTCCTGTCTGACAGATACAACTGGGGTGTGGGACTTTCTTTCTCAATCTTCTGGCTTTTCCTTTATGTATTCATCAACCTTACATCAGTTGCATGGTTGGGAGCGCTTGCAATCAAGCAGATTCTCGGCTTGCCTAAAGTAGACGGTGTGATACTGGGAATGAATGTCGACATGACATTGATCACAATCATCCTCATTCTGTTCGTCGTAGCAGGTGTTTACTCAATCTACGGAGGTTTGGCATCAGTTGCATGGACTGACGTCATGCAGGTTACATTCCTCGTTGGAGGTGGATTGATCACTGCTTATGCAGCACTTGACGTGATTGGAGCAAAAGTTTGGGACTGTGGTCCACTTGAGGCTCTTGGCAATATCTACGACTGGTGCATAGGTCAGGAGGGAGACAAACACTTCAACTTGGTTGTCAGCCGTAATCCGGATCTATATCCTACCATCAATGGCCCTGTAGACCCAATCTACGCAGACGACGGTACACTTTTGCAAGACATAGGTATCAGCGACCCATACTTTGACATACCAGGCATCGTGGTTATCGTTGGTGCATTGTGGCTTACAAACCTTGGTTACTGGGGTTTCAACCAGTACATCATCCAGAAAGGTCTTGCAGCAAAGTCTCTTGACGAAGCAAAGAAAGGTATGGTATTCGCCGGTTTCCTGAAGATTTTGATTCCATTCATCGTTTGTATCCCAGGTGTTTGTGCATTCTTCATCATGAACGGAGAAGTCAATGGAGTTCCTGTATTAGACAACCTCAAGGATAGTCTGAGTGGAGAAATCACACGTTCTGACGATGCATATCCATATTTGATCCGCAACTTCACTCCTACTGCAGTCAAAGGTTTGGCATTCGCAGCACTGGCAGCAGCAGTCATCTCATCTCTTGCTTCTATGTTCAACTCTACATCCACAATCTTCACAATGGATGTTTACAAGAAGTTCATCAACAAGAAGGCATCAGAAAAGACATTGGTTAGCGTCGGTCGTCTGACATCAGTTGCAGCTTTGATTATTGCGCTTATTGCAGTTTACCCAATCATGGGTGGTGCAGACCAGGCCTTCCAGGTTATCCAGGAATACTCAGGATTCGTATATCCAGGTATCGTTGTAATCTTCGGACTCGGACTTCTCTGGAAGCGCAGTTCTGGTGTTGCAGCCGTTGTTGCAGCAATCGGCACATTCGTATTCTCAATCATCTTCAAGTTCACCTTGCCAGAAGTTCCGTTCCTCATCCGTATGGGTTACGTATTCCTCTGCCTTGTAGTTTTGTTCATCGGAATCTCAATGTGCAGCAAGAACACTAAGCCAGCTGAGGTACTGACTGAGAATGTTGTCAAGGCACAGCTCAAGTGGTCCAAGATTCTTTGCGTATGCGGAGTTGTACTACTCGCTGCAGGAATCTGGATGATGACCGATGAGACTTGCCGCAACTACGGAGCCGAGACAATCTTCTTCCTTGTATTGATGTTGTTCACCATCTCATGGTATCTGCACTCAAATGCAAAGGATAAGGTTGAGGACGTGAAGTCTATCGGAATAGACATCGAGATATTCAAGTCAAACACAGCATTCAATATTGGAGCATTCGGAATCATTATCATTCTGGCAATCCTCTATATTTGCTTGTGGTAATCTAACTATAAAGCTGCACCTATGCAAAAATAGGTGCGGCTTTTATACCTTATATGTAATAAGGAACTGTATATAATATAAGGAGTATATAATAATAAAGGACAACTCAAAAGAAGCGAAGTTGAGAGGAAACAAGGTCAGAATTCTTAGATAGTTCCTTTCCTGAGATTGACACAAGGTCACACACTACCAATCTTTAGAAAGGGAAGATGTAACGAAACAACATTCTGACAAACAAGACTGACAACAGCTACAGAAAAGAAGTTCTGCATTATAAAGGGAGCTGATAAATAACAAAGACTTAACAACAGTAAAACGATAACATTATGTTAGAAGCACTAAAAGAGAAAGTATTCAAGGCCAATCTTGACCTGGTGAAACAAGGTCTCGTGATTTTTACATGGGGCAATGTTTCTGGTATTGACCGTGAAAAGGGACTGGTGGTAATCAAACCATCTGGAGTCGACTACGACAAAATGAAAGTCGAAGATATGGTAGTTGTAGACCTTGAGACAGGTAAGGTTGTGGAAGGAAATTTGAATCCATCATCCGACACCCCTACCCACCTGGTTCTATACAAGGCATTCCCTAACATACAGGGAGTGGTACATACCCATTCTACATACGCAACAGCTTTTGCACAGGCAGGTAAAGACATACCAAACATCGGAACTACACACGCAGACTACTTCTACAAGGACATTCCATGCACAAGAGACATGACAGAAAAGGAAGTAAAGGGTCAGTATGAATTGGAAACAGGCAACGTAATCGTTGATGAGATTCTCAACATCAGAAAGATCAACCCTGACCACACACCAGCCGTGCTCGTCAAGAACCATGGTCCATTCTCATGGGGAACATCACCCGACAATGCCGTTTACAATGCAAAAGTAATGGAGCAGTGTGCAAAGATGGCGTTCGTAGCCTTGTCAGTAAATCCAAACCTGACAATGAACCCACTCTTGGTCGAGAAGCACTACATGCGCAAGCATGGTCCAAACGCATACTACGGACAGAAAGGGCAGAAGCACTAATTCAACAATCAATAGAAGCACTAATTCAACAATCAATAATTAACAAAGAAAATATGAAAGCATTTGAAAATTTGGAACTCTGGTGGGTAACTGGAGCCCAGCTTCTTTACGGAGGCGAGACAGTTAAGATCGTAGACGGTCATTCAAAAGAAATGGTTGACGGCCTCAATAACGGCGGTATCATTCCAATAAAAGTAGTTTACAAAGGCACAGCAAATTCATCAAAGGAAGTAGAAGCTGTGATGAAGGCTGCTAACAACGATGAGAAATGCGTCGGTGTAATCACATGGATGCACACTTTCTCTCCTGCCAAGATGTGGATCAAGGGACTTCAGGCTCTTCAGAAGCCACTCCTTCACTTCCACACTCAATACAACGAGAAAATTCCATGGGACACAATGGACATGGACTTCATGAACCTGAACCAGAGTGCACACGGAGACCGTGAGTTCGGACATATCTGCGCACACCTCCGCAAGCCACGCAAGGTTGTTTCAGGTTACTGGAAAGACTCAAAGCCACAGGAAGCCATCGCTGTATGGGCACGCGTTGCTGCAGCATGGGCTGATGCTCACGACATGAGAATCCTTCGCTTCGGCGACCAGATGAACAACGTAGCAGTAACTGACGGTGACAAGGTAGAAGCAGAAGTACGTCTCGGCTATCACGTAGACTACTACCCAGTTTCTTCGCTCATGGAATACTACAAGAAAGTAACTGATGCAGAAGCAGATGCTCTCGTAGAGGAATACAAGAAGCTCTACACCATCAAGATTGACGAATCAGGAGAGGAAGAGTATTGGCAGAAAGTGAAGAACTCAGCAAAGGCCGAAATCGCAATACGTCGCGTGCTCAAGGACGAAGGAGCAAAAGGCTTCACAACTAACTTCGATGACCTCGGCGGTGCTGATGTAAACGATCCTAACTTCCTTGGATTCGATCAAATCCCAGGCCTTGCATCACAGCGTTTGATGGCAGAAGGTTACGGTTTCGGAGCAGAAGGCGACTGGAAGTCAGCAGCTCTCTATCGTACAGTATGGTACATGACACAAGGACTTCCAACAGGAGTTTCATTCCTTGAGGACTACACACTCAACTTCGACGGAGAGAACTCAGCAATTCTTCAGTCACACATGCTCGAAGTATGTCCACTCATCGCATCCAACAAGCCACGCCTCGAAGTTCACTTCCTCGGCATTGGTATCCGCAAAAGCCAGACAGCACGTCTCGTGTTCGACTCAAAGACTGGCGACGGAGTTACAGCTACAATCGTTGACCTTGGCAACCGCTTCCGTCTTATCGTCAACGATGTCAAGTGCATCGCACCAAAACCACTTCCAAAGCTCCCAGTTGCAAATGCATTGTGGATTCCACAGCCAAACTTCGAGATTGGAACAGAGGCATGGATCCTTTCAGGCGGTACACACCACTCTATCATGTCATACGACATCACTCCAGAGTACTGGGAAGACTATGCTGAGATTGCCGGAATTGAGATGGTTCACATCGACAAGAACACAACAGTTTCCAGCATCAAGCAGACACTTCGCAACAACGAAGTTTACTACATGCTAAACAAAGCACTCTACATGTAATAACACATACCTCCAGGTGGTGTCGTGCCACCTGGAGCTTATAATAATCAATACATTATTAGTATGGATGCAAAACAAACAATTGAAGCAGGCAAAGCCATATTGGGAGTAGAATTCGGTTCCACTCGTATCAAGGCTGTTTTGATTGACCAAGAGAACAAGCCCATAGCACAGGGAAGCCACACATGGGAGAACCAGTTGGAAGACGGACTGTGGACATACAGCATAGAAGCCATCTGGTATGGACTGCAGGACTGCTACGCAGACTTGCGCAAGAATGTTCTTGAGCAATACGACACAGAGATTGAGACCCTTGCTGCAATCGGTATCAGTGCCATGATGCACGGCTACATGCCATTCAAGGGCAACGAAATCTTGGTACCTTTCCGTACTTGGCGCAACACCAACACAGGCAGAGCAGCAGCCGAGTTGTCAAAGCTCTTCAACTACAACATACCTCTGCGTTGGAGCATCTCACACTTGTATGAGGCAATCCTTGACAACGAGGAACACGTTGCAGACATCGATTTCCTCACCACCCTTGCAGGATATGTACACTGGCAGATTACAGGCAAGAAAGTGTTGGGTGTCGGCGATGCATCAGGCATGATACCGGTCGACCCAAAAACCAAGACCTACGATGCCACAATGGTGGAGAAGTTCGACAAACTTATAGAGCCAAGAGGTTTCTCATGGAAACTGCTCGACATACTGCCTAAGTCATTGAACGCAGGAGAAGATGCAGGTTATCTTACTCCAGAGGGAGCCAACCGACTCGACGTATCCGGACACTTGAAGCCAGGTATTCCAGTATGTCCTCCTGAAGGTGATGCCGGCACAGGAATGGTCGCTACCAATTCAGTAAAGCAACGTACAGGAAACGTATCAGCAGGAACATCTTCATTCTCAATGATTGTGCTTGAGAAAGAACTTTCAAAGCCATACGAGATGATTGACATGGTAACCACACCTGACGGAAGTCTCGTGGCAATGGTTCACTGCAACAACTGTACATCCGACATCAATGCATGGATAAAGATATTCAAGGAATATGCAGAGCTTCTTGGAGTTGAACAGACTCCATACGAGTTGTACTCACGTTTGTTCAATCTCGCACTCACCGGTGCTCCAGATTGCGGTGGCTTGATATCATACAACTACATATCAGGAGAGCCTGTCACAGGTCTTGCCGACGGACGTCCACTCGTCGTACGTTCAGCCAACGACAAGTTCACCTTGGCTAACTTCATGCGTGCCCATCTGTATGGTGCCATCGGAGTATTGAAGCTTGGCAATGACATCCTTTTGAAGGACGAGAATGTGAAAGTAGACCGCATCACAGGTCATGGAGGCTACTTCACTACCAAGGGCGTTGGACAGAAGATGCTTGCTGCAGCACTCAACTCACCTATCTCAGTCATGGAAACAGCCGGAGAAGGTGGTGCATGGGGTATTGCCCTGTTGGCATCTTATCTTGTAAACAACACATCCAACCTGTCACTTGCAGACTATCTCGACAAAGTGGTATTTGCAGGCAACGAAGGAGTGTCAGTAGAGCCAGACCCAGTTGATGTCGAAGGATTCAACAAGTATTTGGAGAACTACAAGCAGTGCTTGCCAATTGAGAAAGCAGCAGTAGATTGCAAAAGTAATAATTAACATACAGATTTAGATGAATTCAATTCAAGTATTAAATCATGCAGCCGACAACATTCGTATCCTGGCTGCATCAATGGTAGAGAAAGCAAAGTCAGGTCACCCTGGAGGTGCCATGGGTGGTGCAGATTTCATAAACGTTCTGTACTCGGAATTCCTTCAGTACGACCCTGAGAAACCTGAATGGGTTGGTCGCGACCGCTTCTTCCTCGACCCAGGCCACATGGCACCAATGCTGTATTCACAGCTTGCCCTTATCGGTAAATTCTCTCTCGAGGAGCTGAAACAACTCCGTCAGTGGGGCTCACCTACTACAGGACACCCAGAGTTCGACATAAAGCGTGGTATTGAGAACACATCAGGTCCACTCGGACAGGGACATGTATTTGCAATCGGAGCAGCTATCGCAGCCAAGTTCCTTGCAGCACATACAGGCAACCCTACATTCTCAAAGGAAACCATCTATGCATATATCTCCGACGGAGGTGTTGAGGAAGAAATCAGCCAGGGCGGTGCACGTATCGCAGGAATCCTTGGTCTGGACAATCTCGTTATGTTCTACGACTCCAACGACATCCAGCTCTCTACAGAGACTAAGGTCGTTATGAACGAAGACACAGCTGCCAAGTACAGAGCTCTCGGATGGGAAGTCAAGGAGATATGCGGTAACGATGCTGCACAAATCCGTGAAGCTATCCAGTGGGCAAAGGGCGTACAGGGTAAGCCAGCCCTCATCATCGGTAAGTGTATCATGGGTAAGGGAGCCTTGAAGGAAGACGGTTCTTCATACGAGGCAAACTGCAAGACTCACGGAGCGCCACTTGGAGGCGACGCATTCCGCAACACAATCAAGCACCTTGGAGGTGACGCAGACGATCCATTCCAGATTTTTGATGATGTAAAGGAAATGTATGCAAAGCGTGCAGAAGAGCTCAAAGGCATCTGTGCCGCACGTTATGCAGAGGAAGAAGAATGGGCAAAAGCCAATCCAGAGAAGAAAGCACAGCAGGACGAGTGGTTCAGCGGTGCTGCTCCAAAGGTTGACTGGTCAAAGATTCAGCAGAAAGCAAACGATGCAACTCGTAGCGCAAGTGCTGCAGTGCTCGGAGCTCTCGCCGAGCAGGTTCCAAACATGATCTGTGCATCTGCCGACCTTTCAAACTCCGACAAGACCGATGGATTCCTGAAGAAGACACACGCACTTGCTGCAGGCGACTTCACAGGAGCATTCTTCCAGGCAGGTGTTGCCGAATTGTCAATGGCATGTTGCTGCATCGGTATGGCACTCCACGGAGGTGTAATCCCAGCTTGCGGTACATTCTTCGTATTCTCCGACTACATGAAACCAGCCGTACGTATGGCAGCACTCATGGAATTGCCAGTGAAGTTCATCTGGACACACGATGCATTCCGCGTAGGTGAAGACGGACCAACACACGAGCCAGTTGAGCAGGAAGCACAGATTCGTCTGATGGAGAAACTGCAGAACCACCATGGAAAGAACTCAATGCTTGTTCTCCGTCCAGCTGACGCCAAGGAGACAACAGAGGCTTGGAAATTGGCAATGGAGAACACCAATACTCCTTCTGCGCTCATCCTCTCACGCCAAAACATCACCGACCTGCCAGCAGGCACTGATTACACTCAGGCTGCCAAAGGTGCATACATCATTGCAGGAAGCGATGCCAACCCAGACGTCATTCTCGTGGCTTCAGGTTCAGAAGTATCAACACTTGTTGCAGGTGCTGAACTGCTCCGCAAGGATGGAGTGAAGTGCTCAATCGTAAGTGTTCCTTCTGAAGGACTCTTCCGCACTCAGTCAGAAGAGTATCAGAACGCCGTCCTTCCTGTAAATGTCAAGAAGTTCGGTCTTACTGCCGGACTCCCTGTAACACTCGAAGGACTCGTTCCACGCAGCGAAGGAACTGTATGGGGCTTGAAGAGCTTCGGATTCTCTGCACCATACAAAGTACTCGACGAAAAGCTTGGCTACACTGCCGAGAACGTCTACAATCAAGTTAAGGCTATACTCTAAGTATTCGGGCTTAACATATTGAGATATATGAAGGTCTGCATCAATAAAGGTGCAGGCCATTTTTTATTCGGCTACACGTCCGGTTGTCCGAGCCAATACGTCCGGTTGTCCGAGTCGATACGACCGGTTATCCGAGTCAATACGTCCAGTAGTCCGAGCCAATACGATCGGTAATTCGAGCAAGTATTTCTATATCCATGTCATCGGGAATAACATAGACATTTCCCTAGTGCGAACTGAAGAGAGGGAGAGACAAGCGTTGCTTCAGCAGCAGTGCTGAGTACTAAGCGCAACTGACATTTGCAGTTACATAACACTCAATAAGACCAGTCAAAGAATCTTTTTTCATCTTTTATTTCCGTGTTCAAATAAAAAACAGTAAATTTGCAAGTCAAATGTACCCTTAGCCCAAAGTCCGGTATGCAGACGGAAGTGAATGGACGCGGCACAGCAAACGAACAAAAGAACTAACAATAAAAACAGAACAATAAAAATGGTAAAGAAAAAAGCATCAAACAACATGATTGGACTTGACGTAGACCTTTCCAAGTCAGAGGCTTTCATTGAGAAGCATCTTAAAACAATCTTGATTGTAATCGCAGCAATCATCGTGGTTGTAGCAGGCATCTACATCTACAAGATTCACAAGAACAGTCAGACCAAGGAAGCAAACGAAGCAATTGCAAAATGTCAGACAGCCTTCGCACAAGGACAATACGAGCAAGCGCTCAATGGTGATGCTTCAAACGGACTCCTAAAGATTATTGACGAGTACAGCGGAACAAAGACAGCAAACCTTGCAAAACTCTATGCAGGACTCTGCTACGCTAAGTTGAACCGTGCCGACGAAGCAATCAACATGTTGGAAGACTTCTCTGCTCAGGACGACCAGATTATCTCACCGTCTGCACTCGGAGCATTGGGCGACTGCTATGTAATCAAGGAGCAGAACGAGAAGGGTGCCGAGACAATGCTCAAAGCAGCAAAAGCTGCCGACAACGATGCTGTAAGTCCTGTATTCCTCCTCAAGGCTGGAAAGATTTACGAGGAGCTGGGCAAAGCCGACAAGGCATTGGAACTCTACAAGGAAATCAAGACCAAGTATTTCCGTTCGCCGCTTGCCTCTGACATCGACAAATATATAGAAAGAGTCAGCGCCGAATAAACAACGGCACTGCAAAAGCTACTGAACAACTACAGCATGTCAACAAAAGACCATAACCTCTCCGACTACGATATCAAAAGCGTGTCCGATGCTAAAGGCATGAAGATTGGTATCGTAGTCAGTGAATGGAACGAGAACGTGACTGGCGCGCTCCTTGCAGGAGCAAAAAACACACTGCTTAAGCTGGGAGTTGAAGCCGACGACATCCACGTAGAAACCGTTCCAGGAAGTTTCGAGCTTATTTACGGTACACAGCTCATGGTAAAGACCGGTGTAGATGCCGTCATAGCCATCGGTTGCGTCATACGTGGCGACACTCCCCATTTCGATTATATCTGCGAGGGAACCACTTATGGACTTGCACGACTCAATGCCACCCAACACATTCCAGTCATCTACGGACTCATCACAACCAACGACATGCAGCAGGCACTCGACCGCTGCGGAGGCAAGATGGGCAACAAGGGAGATGAATGTGCAGTGACAGCAATAAAGATGATAGCAGTATCAAGAAAGTTAAGCAAATAATCAGAAGTATTATCGGAGGCATACTGATGCTTTACGTATGCCTGATAATACTGGTCAACATTCCTGCAATCCAAACATCCATAGGAAGTTGGGTTGCAGAATCTTTGTCTAAAGACTTAGGCACAGACGTGTCTGCCGGCAGAGTCGACATAGGACTTCTCAACCGACTGATCATTGATGACATCTACATTGCTGACCAAAAAGGGAACACCCTGCTAAAGTCCGACCGCACTGCCATCAAATTCGACGTTCCTTCAATACTACAGGGCAAGATAGGCATATCCAATGCACAGCTGTTTGGCTGCACCGTAAACCTCAGCAAGCCAACACCCGAATCCCAACTCAACTGTCAATTTCTGATTGACGCCCTTTCATCCGACGACAAAGAAGAGTCGTCCCCACTCGACCTCCACATCAATTCATTGATTATCCGGCGAGGACACGTCACATACAACGTATTGAGCAAGCCCAAGAAGCCTACATTCGACACGAATCATCTGGATGTTAATAATTTCGATGCTACCCTTTCAATGAAAGCATTCACCAAGGACAGCATCAATCTTGTCGTAAAACGGTTCAATTTTCTGGAGCAGAACAGTGGGTTCAGGCTCAAAAACCTGCAGGCAAAAGTGGCCGGTAACCAGCATGAAGCATTTGTCACAGACTTCAACCTCAAGACACACCAGTCATCCATCAATCTCGACACACTGACAGTTGACTACAGCAATTACGACACAGACAAATCCTTCAACTACCGCACCAGAATACAAGACTCCTTCGTAACGCTCGCAGACATGAGCGCATTTAATCCCGACATCAAGGAATTCATCACCCCACTCTATTTCGAGGCATCCATAGAAGGCAACCAAGACCATATCGATGCCGACAATATCTACATCCACACCGACAATAACTCGCTGATTGTTGCCGTGAACGGCTACGTCAACAAGCTCCAGCAGAAAGAGAAAGACTTCAGCGTCAACATCAACCAAGTATTGCTCAACAACGAAGGAAAGCAACTGTTCTTCAAAGTGTTTACTGAGAACCATGAGCAGCCCAAGCAAGTTGAGAACCTCGGGACCGTCAACTACACAGGAATCATACATAAGATTGGAAACAGAATGACACTCGACGGACATCTGGAGACAGAAGCCGGCAATCTCGTCATGAATGTGGCTGTCGACAACAGGACCAATGTCACCGGACTCATCCAGTCCGACAACATCAGTCTTGGAAAGGTGATTGACAACCCCGACTTCGGAAACGCTGCATTCAACCTCAATATTGATGCCGACCTTGCGAACTCCAAGTTGCCCGAAGGGTCTGTGGAAGGCTCCATCAAATTATTGGAATACCGCAACCATAAATACACCGACATCACCATCGATGCAACCAGCCATGCACAACTAGTCAATGGTACGCTTGTCATCAATGACGAGATGGCAAACCTTCAACTCAACGGCACATACGACCAAAACAAAGCACAGATCCAAGGCACGCTGGACATAGAAAAAATCAATCCCTATGCTCTCGGACTTGTCAGCACCGGTGCAAATGAGGTTTACAGCCTCAACGCAAAGATAAACCTGACCGGCAACAACATCGACAACATCACGGGCACACTGGACATCAATTCACTGAACATACATACTGCCGATAAACAGTTTACGCTCGACAATGCCACATTGGAGATAGAGAAAAAAAATAAAAAGCGACTCATCACCATCCATTCCGATTTTGCCGACGCAAGGTTGAATGGAGACATACAGCTGAGCAGTCTGATTGACGCATTCAAGAACCAGGTCGGACTCCACTTGCCTTCACTCATGAAATACAAGAAGTCGAACACCAACCGCTTTGATTTCGAGCTAACCATGTCCGAGTCCGATTTCTTGAAACACTTCATTGACACCGACTATATTCTGAAGTCCCCCATACAAGCATGCGGACACATAGATGCTACCACCGACTCGCTCAAGATCGACATTGAAGCGCCATACATAACCAGTGGCGACGACAAAATCTACAGAAACACACAGATTCACTGCACAGGAACAAGAGGAATGCTAAGTATGGCATTGTCGTCCCTCAAGAAGACCGAATCGAATTCAATCCAATACAACATCACTACAGATGCCAAGGACGGCAAGATGCAGACACTCGTCAGTTGGAACGACAAGCATTCCGACAGGACCAATGGCATGATTTATGCTACCACAGCCTTTACCGACAGTTTGGGCAAGATGAAGGCAGACATAAGCATCCACAAATCACAATTGACAATAAACGACACCATTTGGCAGATGGAACCGTCAGATATACAAGTCTATGGCAAGCGCATACAATGCAACAATGTCAGAGTACACAACGACGACCAGTCCATCAAGCTCCACGGAGTCATCTCCGACAACCCGTCCGACTCCATAGTAGCCGACTTGAAAAACGTAGAGATAGCTTATGTCACCGACCTCGTTGGCTTCAAGGCTGTACGTTTAAAGGGCAACGTGTCAGGTCAGGCTGTACTGAGCGACCTCTACCACGATGTCCACCTCAATGCCAACATACTTGCCGACAACCTGCACCTGCAGGAAGGCCGTCTCGGAACAGGATACATACAGGCATTCTGGGACAAGGAAATCAAAGGCATAAGAGTGTTTGGCAATATCGTCGACAACTATAAAGGATTCGACCGCACAACCGACGTGTCCGGTTACATTGCCATTGGACAGAACGACCTCGATCTGAAGATTTCTACCAACAACACCAATGCAGAATTCCTCAACGGTTTTCTCGGTTCCACCTTCAAGGACATAAGTGGAAATGCAAATGGTGTGGTACACGTAATAGGTCCTCTTAACGATATCAACATTGTCGGTGACATAAGTGCCGATGTCGACATGCGACTCAAAGCAACCAACGTGCTCTACCATGTCAATCCTGCCGACACGATACATCTGCGCAAATATGCATTCAACTTCGAGAACGTACGTATTTCCGACCAGCGAGGCAAGGAAGGAATTGTCAACGGCAAACTGGGACACAAGAATATGAAGAACTTCACGTACGACTTCAACATCAAGATGAACGACCTGACAGTCTACGACGAGCACGAGTTCAACTCCGACAAGTTCTATGCCACCGTTTATGCCAATGCCACCCTCGACATCCATGGGTCCGACGGCAACCCATTGCAGATGTCTGCCGACGTCACACCGACCAAAGGCAGTGTCTTTGCCTACGATGCAGCGACCCCTGATGCCATATCCACAGGCAGCTTCGTGGAGTTCCGCGATGTCACTCCCAATCAGAAAAACGGACAAAGTTCCTACATGTTGTTCAACGACAATGAAGATGAGGAGGAACAAGGAACAGAAGACAACGACACTACGGATGCCTACACCTATCAAGGCGACATATTCATGGACATCAGCCTTCACGTGAATCCCGACTGTAAGATAAAACTCAGGATGGACAACTCCGACGACGGCTACATCACCACCTACGGAACAGGCAACCTGCTGGCATACTACCACAACAAGAGTCCGTTCACCCTGAATGGAGTCTACCAGATTCTCGGCGGGCGCTACCGCCTCTATCTGCAGGACATCATCTATCGTGACCTTGAACTGCAGGAAGGCAGCAATGTCGTGTTCAACGGCAATCCATTCGATGCCGACATACGACTCATCTGCCATCACATCATAAACTCCGTACCACTGCGCGACCTCATATCCACCACAGGTTACAATCAGACCAACAAAGTAAAAGTAATTTGCGAACTGGATATCACCGGAAAGTTGGGCAACATGAACTTTGCCTTCGACATACAATTGCCAAACGTGAGCGAAGAAACACGCCAACTGGTCAGAAGTCTCATAAGTACCGATGACGAGATGAACATGCAGATGATCTATCTGCTCGGACTTGGGAGGTTCTACTCCAACGAATATGCCAGGGCAAACGGCGAGTATGGTTCCAATCAGGTCAACACCCTACTCTCCTCCACAATATCCGGACAAATCAACCAGATGTTGTCGAATGTGATTGGGCAAGACAGCAAATGGAACTTCGGCACAGGACTCTCCACCGGAGAGCGCGGATGGAACGACCTCGACGTTGAGGGAATACTCAGCGGACGCCTGCTCAACGACCGCCTACTCATCAACGGCAACTTCGGATACCGCGACAATGCCCTGACCAACACATCATCCTTCATAGGCGACTTCGATGTCAGATGGCGACTGACGGAAAACGGCAATACCTTCATCAAGGCATACAATCAGACAAATGACAGGTACTTCACCAAAGCCACACTCAACACACAAGGCATCGGACTGACCTACCAGCGCGACTTCGATTCATGGAAAGCCCTGTTCCGCAAGAAGATGAAGGAAGAGAAAGAAGATAGAGAAGAGGGAGACAAAGAAGGAAAGAAATAGGAAGAGAACAATAAGAAGACGGTATAAAGGACAGACGGTATAAAGACGATTGTATGAGGAATACATTATAAACATAAATGACGGACTGTCACACTGGAATACAGACAATAAATAACAAACATAAAAAGGACTTGGTTATGTCATACGGATTTATCAAAGTAGCAGCAGCAGTGCCACAAGTAAAGGTCGGCAATTGCGAATGGAATGCCCATCAGATTGAAAGCCTCATCGCACAGGCTGAAGGCAGAGGAGTGGAAATCATCTGCTTCCCCGAAATGTGTATCACCGGCTACACCTGTGCCGACCTCTTCCAGCAGCAGTTGTTGCTAGACAGCAGCGAGATGGCATTGTTCCATCTGTTGGACACCACACGTTCACTCAACATCATTTCCATCATCGGACTGCCCCTAAGAATCAACTCCATGCTTCTCAACGTGGCAGTGGTCATTCAGAAAGGAAAGATTCTCGGTGCCGTTCCGAAGTCTTACATTCCCAACTACAAGGAATTCTATGAGAAACGGTGGTTCACGTCTGGAGAGAGCATCGACACCACCACTACCCTTTGTGCACAGACCATCGGTGTATCCCGCAACACATTGTTCAACACCGGCAACTGCAAGTTCGGCATTGAAATATGCGAAGACCTGTGGGCTCCAGTACCGCCAAGTTCCATTCTTGCCACCCAAGGGGCAGACATCATCTTCAATCTGTCAGCCACCAACGAGGTAGTCAGCAAGCACAATTATCTCTTCTGCCTGATCTCACAGCAGTCTGCCCGCTGTATCTGCGGCTATGTCTATGCATCATGTGGCTTTGGCGAGTCATCACAAGACCTTGTGTTTGCTGGCAACGGAATGATATTCGAAAACGGAAAACTGCTTGCTAAAGGAGAACGCTTTGCCATGCAGGATCAGATGGTAATCTCCGAGATTGACGTAGAATACCTGCGGTCTGTACGCCAGTCAAACACCACCTTCACTGATGCCCAGTCTAAAGTACCGAAGGCAAACGAAATTCCCGTCTTGTCCTACGAAGGATGGAACGAATTGCCCGTACTCACCCGAAGGATCGATCCAAGTCCGTTTGTGCCCAAAGGTTCGTTGCTCGACGAGCGCTGCAAGGAAATCTTTGACATTCAAGTGGCAGGACTGGCACGCCGTGTGGCCCATATCAATGCCAAGACACTTGTCATAGGAATATCAGGAGGACTCGATTCAACCCTCGCTCTCCTCGTCTGCATACAGACCATCGACCGGCTGAAGCGCGACCGCAAAGACATCATCGCCATCACCATGCCAGGCTTTGGAACCACCGACCGCACCTACAACAATGCAGTGTCGCTCATCAAGTCACTGGGAGCCACCCTGCGCGAGATATCTATCAAGGATGCCTGCATCCAGCATTTCAAGGACATCAACCACGACATCAATGTCCACGACGTGACCTATGAAAACGGACAAGCACGCGAACGCACCCAGATTCTCATGGATGTGGCAAATCAGGAAGGAGGCATCGTGGTAGGCACAGGCGACCTCTCCGAACTGGCATTAGGATGGGCTACATACAACGGAGACCATATGTCGAACTACGGAGTCAACTGTTCCATCCCCAAAACACTGGTCAAGCACCTCGTCACATGGGTAGCAAACACAAGCGTCGACGAAGAGTCAAAAGCCACACTCCTCGACATCGTCGACACCCCAATCAGTCCAGAACTCATCCCTGCCGACGAGAACGGACAGATAAAGCAAAAGACAGAAGACCTCGTCGGACCTTACGAACTCCACGATTTCTTCCTCTACAACTTCATCCGCAACGGATTCCGACCTGCCAAAGTATATTTCCTTGCCAAACAGGCATTCAGCGAGACCTATGACGAAGAGACCATACTCAAATGGCTCAAGACCTTCTACCGCAGGTTCTTCGCCCAACAGTTCAAGCGTTCATGTCTGCCCGACGGACCAAAGGTGGGAAGCGTCAGCCTCAGTCCACGAGGCGACTGGCGAATGCCAAGCGACGCCTATTCCGACGAATGGCTAAAGGACATCGGACAATGAAAGAACTCCTCGACAAGGCATACAGCAGTTTCAGTCCCGACAACTTCAGACGGGTCGACCCCTGCGGCACAGTCTGTCAGTTGATGCTCCACACTGACAACCAACTCGACATCGAACTGGGAGCACTGCTCGTAGCCATGATCAGTTGGGGTTCCCGCAAGGTCATCGTGCCCACAGCCCTTCACATGCTGCGCGACGAGATGCAATGGCATCCGGCGGAGTTCATCATGAGCGGCAAATACGATCAATCCTACAAAGATGCCAAGAACTCCTGCGTCTACCGCACCCTCAACGTAGCCACATTCAAGGCAGTGTGCAGCAACCTAAGGCAAGCCCTCGACGGATACCCCACCATGGAGCAGCGGCTCAGCGGGCTGACAACCAAGGAAGCAATAGCAGAGATATGCCAGTGGCTCTCCCCTGCAAAAGTAGGGAGCATGGACAAGTCCGCATGCAAGCGTGTCTGCATGTTCGTCCGTTGGATGGTGCGCAGGGAAAGTCCCGACTTCGGATTGTGGAAGTCACGCAGTCAGACCGACCTCTATGCAGTGATGGACGTACACGTATGCCGGCAGACAAGTGCCCTGCTGCGGAACAAGCGACCCACATGGAAAGCCTGCGAGGAACTGACAGCCATATTCAAGTCATGGGACAAAGACGACCCTCTCAAATACGACATCGCCCTCATGACATTGGCAGACAACCCGATACAAGTCAAAGACAATTGATTGATTGACAAACAAACGATCGACAGTACTCTGCAAGTAAGCATGACTGCAATCTACAAAAAGAGAACTGAACAGAAAGGGAACAAATAAAGGAAAGAAAACAAAAATCATAACACACATATCTATGGAAACTAAAGTAGCAAGATTCATTTTCGCATGCATCTGCATACTTGCAGTAGCATCATGCAGCAAAGATGATGATCTGAGATTCGTAAGCAACGGCGCCAAACTCGGTGCCTACGAGTCACGTATTGAAGTACCAAGCCTCAAGTCACACGGAACACTCTTTATCCAACACTGCACAAAGTCAAACAACGATTCCGTCATGACCTACTGCATGGAATACGACACCGTCAAGAACCACTCCCGTTGGGTGGCATTCCGGTTCGACGGAAAGACACGCGCCAAGGGCAGCGGCAGAAGCAACGATGCCTGGGCAGACGACCCCAATTTGCCAGCCAAGTATCAAATCGGAGCAGGCTACTTCCAGGGTTACCAACGTGGTCACTTGTGCGCATCCTATGACCGCCAGTACAGCACTGAAGCCAACAAACAGACATTCTATATGTCCAACATGAGCCCGATGCAAGGCTACTTCAACACCAACTACTGGACCACATTCGAGTCCTACGTCCAGGAGAAAGGACGCAACACATCCTTTGCCGACACCCTCTATGTAGTGAAAGGCGGAACCATCGAGAACGGAATGACCCAGGGCACCACCCTGAGCGGCAACTTCAAGAGCATCGTAGTGCCAAAGTACTATTTCATTGCCCTTCTCCGCTACTTTGCAGGTTCCTACAGCGCCATAGGATTCTGGGTAGAGCACAAAGACTACGGCTACACCCAAAAGTCAGCACCCAAATCTGTGCTGAAAGACAAGGCAGTCAACATCGACGAATTGGAGGAAAAGACCGGCATCGACTTCTTCCACAATCTTCCCGACAACATCGAGAAATCCGTTGAGTCCGAAGACATTGAAACACTGAAGAGTGTATGGGGACTGAAATGAAATACTCCGACATCTTCATCGATTTCGACGACACCCTCTACGACACCCGAGGCAATGCAACCATAGCCCTTGCCGAACTCTTCGACAAGTTCGGTCTCAGCCGCTATTTCAGCAACCCCTCCCTATTCTACGATGCCTACTGGAATGCCAATGTCCAGTTGTGGGCACAATATGCCAAGGGTGAAATCACACGACAATACCTGGTTGTTGAGCGGTTTCGCAGACCGCTCAGCATCGGTATGTCCGATGTGGATGCAGACTATTGCTTGAAAATGAGCGACATGTTCTTCAACCTCTGCTCGTGCAAGTCGGGAGTGGTGGAAGGAGCACATGACCTCATGCGCCACCTCAAGTCACGCGGCTACCGCATGCACATCTGCAGCAACGGATTCCACGAAGTGCAGTACAAGAAACTCAAGGCAAGCCGACTGATTGACTATTTCGACACCGTCATCCTCAGTGACGACGCAGGAGTCAACAAACCCGAGAAAGGATTCTTCTACTATGCCATGAGCACATCTGGAGCACGTACAGAATCAACCGTCATGATAGGCGACAACTTCTACACCGATATCCTCGGCGCCAAGAACGCCGGACTCGACACCATCTTCTTCAACCGATGGTCCGCCCAATTCAAGGCACCCGAGCCACCGACCCATGAAGTCCATACCCTTGCAGAAATCAAAGACATACTATAAGTACAATTCCAGAAGATTCCGAACAAAGGCAATTCACAGAACAAGCGCATAAAGCAGACGAACCATATATATACATACTCCACATACAAAGCACATATACATACCATGGTACAGAAGATTTGCAATTTCATCACACGCTATATGGCAGTCATCGTACTCATCGTGGCAGTCATCTCACTGATCGTCCCGTCATCATTCAACTGGATTTCCACATCCTGGATAGCCCCCATGCTGGGACTCGTGATGTTCGGAATGGGACTGACCCTCAATCCCCACGACTTCAAGATAGTGTTCACACGACCCAAAGACATCATCATCGGCACCCTTACCCAGTTCATCATCATGCCACTCACAGCCTGGTTGCTCACCCTGGCATTCGGTCTTAGCGACGAACTCGCCATCGGAGTGATACTCGTAGGCTGCTGTCCGGGCGGAACCGCATCCAACGTAATGACCTATCTGGCAAAAGGCGATCTGGCACTGTCGGTCGGCATGACATCCGTCAGCACCGTGCTGGCACCAGTCCTCACTCCCTTACTCACCTGGCTCTATGCAGGCGAACGAGTGCAAGTCGATGCCATCGGAATGTTCCTCAGCATCATCGAAGTAGTGATACTGCCCATCATCCTCGGACTAATCATGCAGCGACTCCTGCCCCGTCTCACAAACCGCCTCACACAGTTCCTTCCAGCTTTCTCCACCATTATCATCACCCTGATTCTGGCATGCGTAGTAAGTGCCAATGCTGACAAGCTGCTTATAGGCGGAATGATAATCGTCCTCGTGGTCATTCTCCACAACCTCTGTGGACTTGCCCTGGGCTATGGAGTAGGCAGGGCACTCGGACTGCCCCACAACAAATGTTCAGCCATATCCATTGAGGTCGGAATGCAGAACAGCGGACTCGCCTGTTCACTTGCCAAAGCCCACTTCTCCATCTATCCGATGGCAACCGTCCCCGGAGCCGTATTCTCCGTATGGCACAACATCAGCGGAGCCCTCATAGCCAAACTCTTTGCTTGGCAACAAGAAAAGAATGGCAAACACTAAGAATTTTGGGTGTTTGGGTTTTATGTTTTGTGTTAGGAGTCAGCAAATAGAAATCAACTTTCTCTGAAAGCGCAGACTACGACACTCCAGTGCCAGCTCAAACTTGTTTTGCGTTCCACAGAATTTCATTCAGTCTACAAGTCTTATCTACGAAACATACAACGACATACCATGTATGCAAACACTCGTAATGGACAAAAAGACCAATCCACCTGCATGTACATCACGTGACAAACACTTGTACGTCACGTGGCAAACATCCGTTTGTCACGTGGACAAGCACCGGCATCATAGGTCTTTCGATATAAAGAAACTTAAATATTCCGCACATTAGATGAATACCCAGTTGCTTTGATGTATCCTTGCGATTAAAATCAACACATTGTCCAGCTTAAAACATGGATCATATGACAAAATGGAAATCCAAATAGGCAAGCGAGTACCACCTCTGCAAGCGTAATAAACCTTTTTAATTTCACAAGACATGGATGCAATAGACGTGATAAAGAGAATGCAGTACTTAAAAATTTTGGAATAGAATATTAGGTCAAGAGAATAACGGCAGTTGTTGTCATAACAAGTTTATAAATATATTTTATATGGTAATGGTAGCCAACACGTCTATCATTGCCAAAGTCAAACCCTTCCATATTCCTATCTTCTGTATTCCTGCGGTGTACAGCCGGTGTGTTTCTTGAAGTAACGGCAGAAGAAGCTGGCATCGGTGAAATGGTAGTCCCATGCAATTTCCTTTATGTTCTGTGTACTGGTGCGCAGCTGTAGTTTCAGCTGAAGGATGACGTATTGGTCGATTATCTCCTTGGGAGTATGTCCGGTGACTTTGCGCACTATGTTGGTGAGATACTTCGGACTGATGTTCATGCGCCCGGCATAGTATGCCACATCGCGCGAATAGCCGCAGTCGCGTTCCATCATACGCATGAATTCATTGAACAGTTCTCTCACTCGGCGCGACTTCACTTCGTCGTATCGGTACTGTGGATTGCGTATCAGATAGTCGTGGAAACCGATGAAGAACGACTTGAGTTGCAACAACACCAACTGCGACAGACACTGACACTCGGGTTGTCCGAAATAAAGTTTCAGCAGAGCGAACATCGAATCGATGATATGCGTTACCATCGGTGTGTCCTGGCGGCAACGGTCCTCACGGAGCGATGAATAGACAGTCTGTTCCATCTGCAGGCTTGCTTCGCGAAGGAGCGATGCACTGTACTGCAACATCTCCACTTCGAAATCAGCGGAACATCGTGCGTCATCATCGTCACACAGTTTCACCACATCGTTGGGAAAAAGCGTGATGACTGCACCTTCGTAGAGGTTCCAGTCGTCGAAATTGATGCGTAGATGTGCCCTACCCTTGCGGCAGATGATTATTGCGCCATAGTTGATTACCTGCATGTCGTTGCGCCATTCGTTGAGCGATGTGGTCAGAATCCGAGCCGTATGCGGACTCCCTATTTCTGCATAGTTATTGACTGTCATTGTTGCCGTTTTTTCTCATTTAGGCTACAAAAGTACAAATATTATCTGATATAACAGAACTATTATTCCCATAAAGTCCATCCACTGCACCATATTTGAAATGCTGCAGTGGCGAAAAGTCTGTACCTTTGCAGGCGAAAAACAGAACGATTGAATTTAAGGAACAACAAACACTGAAAACAGATGATTAAAAAAATCATTTATGCAAGCCTTCTCTTCGCAATGGAAGGTTGGCAGGGTGCTTTTGCCCAACAGAATCTCACTATTGACGAACTTTTCGACCGTGTGGAGACGAGCAGTGTGATGCTGCAGACTCAGAAGACAGGATTGGAAATTGCCGACAAGGAGATTGAGGTTGCCAAAAGCAAACGACTGCCCGACATCAACGCACAACTGTCGCTGAGTTACATCGGCAATGTGTTGCTCACCGACCGCGATTTCTCGAATGTCATGGGACAGAGCTCCCCTCACTACGGCAACAGTTTTGCTCTCGACGCAAAGCAAGTGGTCTATGCCGGAGGTGCCATCAATGCAGGCATACGGTTGGCAGAACTGGGCAGGCAACAGGCAGAAGTAAGCGTAAGGCTCACGCGCCAACAGGTGCGCTTCATCGCCCTGGGTCAATATCTTGAGCTCTACAAGATTGACAACCGTCTGAAGGTGTATGAGCAGAACATCAAGCTCTCCGAACAGCTCATCAACGACATCAAGGCAAAGCAACAGCAGGGAATGGCATTGAAAAACGACATCACTCGCTATGAACTCCAGATGGAGTCGCTGAAGCTAGGGCAGACCAGTCTGCGCAACTCCCGCAGTATCCTCAACCATCAGCTCTGCAACACCTTGGGCATGGACGAGGACCTGCAAATCATTCCCGATGCCTCGTTGGCAAAGCAGACATATGGCAAGGAAGGCGAAGCCTACTGGCAGCAGCACTCAGCCTCCATTTCGCCGATCATGGAGCAAAGCTCGCTCAATATCCAGATTTCCAAGCAGAAGGAAAAGCTCGCACGCAGCGAGATGTTGCCGAAAGTGGCATTCGTGGCAGCCAACAACTTCAATGGTCCAATCACCTTTGAGTTGCCGCCAATCGACAAGAACCTCAATGTGTGGTATGTGGGCATCGGCGTGAACTACAGCCTAAGTTCCCTATTCAAGAACAACAAGCGCATCCGTCAGGCAGCCATCGAGACCCGTCAGACTGAGGAGAACCATGCACTGCAGGCAGAGCAGCTCAACAACAGTGTGCAAGAGGCCTACGTGCAGTATCTGCAAACTTATGTAGAACTGGAAACTCAGCAGAAGAGTGTGGATCTGGCACGTCAGAACTACGATGTGATGAATGCACGCTACCTGAGCCAGTTGGCGCTCGTCACCGATATGGTGGATGCAAGCAACCTGCGCCTCAATGCCGAACTGCAGGAGGTGGATGCACGCATCAGCATTGTCTATGCCTACTACCGCATGAAGTATGTAGCAGGTGAAATCTGATATGCAATCCATAATAGTATAGTAATATAATAAGGTAGATAAGGCAATATAAGGTATACAAGGCAATGCATATAGGGTAAAAGGAGATATAAAGCCGAAGCAACAACACAAAGACGACACATATTTCCAAAGTAATCCCTACATACAGCCAGCGTAAAGCATAAAGGTAAACATAAAGGTAAAGGAAACAACTATGAAAAAGAAAGTAATAAAGAGAACATACAATGTGGTGGTGATATGCGTATTGTTGGCCATCATCGTGTGGGCATTCAGTCATTTTGTGCATGGCACCAACCTGGAATACACCAACGATGCGCAGGTCAACCGACTCATCACACCTATCAACACCCGAGTTCAGGGTTTCATCAAAGAAATCCGTTTTGAGGACTATCAGCATGTGAACAAGGGCGACACGCTCGTCATCATCGAGGATGCCGAATATCGTATTCATGTAGCTCAAGCTGAAGCAGGTCTGCAGGGACAGAAGTCAAGCAGCGATGTGGTTTCAGCCAGTATGACCACCACCTCCAGTGATGTACAGACAGCCAGTGCAGGCATCGAGGAAGCACGTGTCGACATGATCAATGCCAAGCAGGACTTCGACCGTTTTGCAGCCTTGTTGAAAAAGGACGCCATCACCCGCCAGCAGTACGACAATGCCTACGCACGCTATCTCGGAGCCAAGGCGCGTTATGAGCAGGCAAGCAGCCGTCGCCAGTCTGCCGCATCCGTACAGCAGGTGCAGACCCATCAGTTGGGAGGATCGCGTGCAGGCGAGAGTGTGGCTGAGGCACAATTGAACTTGGCACGACTCAATCTCTCCTACACCGTCATCATTGCCACCACCGATGGTGTGATGGGTCGCAAAGACATCCATGTCGGACAGCTCGTGCAGCCGGGTCAGATGCTTGCCCGCATTGTCGACGACAATGAAGTGTGGGTCGTAGCCAACTATCGAGAAACACAGATGGGAGCCATCACCGTTGGCAAGAAAGTGGAGTTCACAGCCGATGCCATTCCGGGAGTCGTGTTCCACGGCACAGTACAGGCGCTCTCTGCCGCAGCCGGCAATGCCTATTCCATGATTCCAGTGGACAATGCCACAGGCAACTTCGTGAAGGTAGAACAGCGAGTGCCAGTACGCATAGCCCTCACCAAGGACAATGATCCAAAGCAAGTGGCACAGCTCCGTGCCGGACTGAACGTTGAAACTAAGGTGATAAAATAATGCCAGGACCTCCAATGCCACAGGGACCCTTCCGCGTTCCCTCGTTCAACGATTACGTGCCACGCAGCCTCCAGCCGTGGATTTATCTCGTCTTTGCCTTTATCTTCCTCATGTCGGGAGGCATCTATGGTGGCGCGATGAATCATGTGATGGGCGAATACAGTCTGATGCGTGAGGATGTGCTCATGATTGTCATGTGCAATGTGGTGGGCGTCAACATGCCTTTCCCCTTCCTCTTCCGCATGAAGTTCGCCTTCACCAACCGCCGTCTGCTGCTCAATGCAGCGCTGATGGTGGCGCTCTGCAACTTCCTCATCATGTACACCGACTCCGTACCCGTGATGTGCATACTCGGCTACCTTGCCGGTTTTTTCAAACTCTGCGGATGTTTCGAGTGTATGAGCAACATCCAGCTATGGATGACTCCGAAGCGCGACTTCACCATCTTCTTCCCGCTCCTCTATTGCATGGTGCTGGGCAACATGTCGCTCTCACCCTGGGTGTGCGAACACCTTATATATATATTCCAGGACTGGCGCATCATGAACTACATGATGATTGGACTGCTGCTCACAGTGGCACTCATCGTGTTCACCACCACCCACACGTTCCGTTTTATGAGACCATTGCCATTCACCAGCATCGACTATCTCGGTTGCCTGCTCTGGTCGGCAGTGATGATTGAGTTCATATTCTTCTTCAACTATGGCGAGCATTACAACTGGCTCGACAGCGAGGTGATGCGGGCAGACCTTGTGGTATTCTTCATTACCTTGTTCCTCTGCATCCAACGTATGCTGAAGATACGCCATCCATATATAGCACCGGGAGCATGGATGTACAAACGGCTCATTCCGCTACTCATCCTCTTTGCATTCGTAGAATTCATGGGCAGCACATCGAAGGCACTACAGCCAGCCTTCACCGGCAGTGTTCTGCATTTCGGACAGGTCACCACCAATGCGCTCAACTTCGTGGAATGGGTCAGTTCCGTCTTCGGCTGCCTATTCTGTCTGTTCTGGTTCAAGGTGATAAGGCAGAAGTGGACCCGTCTGCTTACACTTGGAGTTGCATCAATGGCAGCCTATCCTGTCATCATGTACTTCATTGTCAGTCCGGGACTGAATATCGAGGCACTCTACATGCCTACCTTCCTGCGTTCGTTCGGCCAAGCCATCTTCTTCTGCACGCTCACCATCTATTTGGAGGAACTGATGCCATTCAAGCATTTCTTCATGGGACTCACCATGGCAGGAATCATACGCAACGGTCCGATATCCACCATGTGCTCCGGACTCTACAGCTTTGGACTTCGCCATCAGATGGCAGACAACATGGTACGCGGACTGCCATACGACTCTGCAAACCTGCTCATGCTGAGTGTAAAACAGCTCTACGGACTTACCTGCCTCATCGGCATTGCAGTGGTTCTCATCTTCCTTGTATGGGACATCCAGCCAGTGCGTAGCACTTTCAAGAAGATGCCAGCATGGAAGAACTTTGCAAAGTCGTTTGTAAGAAAAAAAGTGAAAAAGAAAGTGAATGTGGGTCTCGCTTGACGGGAACAATGAACGTCGAAAGAAACAAGGAAACTTGATGAATCGAGTAGGAGGTAAATGCTAATCATAAAAGGCATTTGCCTCCTACTTTCACATCTACCGACCTCTCACACCACCGTACGTGCGGTTCCGCATACGGCGGTTCCTATTTTG
>CAVHYP010000016.1:0-43629 GCA_963640465.1 Bacteroidaceae bacterium
TTGCCTTGATGTCTGTATTGGTCTCGAGCAACATCTGGTCGCGTAGGTATTTGAGTTTCTGCACTTTTTCGTAAAGGCGACTCTGGTACTCGATAAGGTTGAGGTAGTTGATAATCTGGCGGTCCAGTTCGAGGAGGTTGTGGTACACCTCCCTCAACTGCAGTTTCACGTCAGTCACCGTCTCACGCAACTGCACATCCATAGCGACGAGAAAGAACGTCGACTGCTTCTCGTCCATCACCCGTTCACACTCATTGATGAGGGCGGCAATGTCTCTGCGCTTCTCGTCAAGGTGCACCAGTTTCTTCTTCTTGATGGCGAAGGTCGGTTCGTTCTTGTAGGTGTTGTCGATGTTGCGTTTCAAGTCAATGACATTGCGGAGTGTTGTGAGAGCGATGTTGCGGAGGATACGCTTGACATCCCTGAGATAGCCGTATTTCCTTGACGGGCTGTTCTCGCTCTGCCAGTAGTCGATGGCTGCGTTGAGGCTGCCGATACTCTCCTTCACGCTTGCCACATTGATTTCCTCATTCACTTCAAGCACATCTTCAAAGAACTTGAGGTAGACGTCCTCCAACTCCACGAAGTCGCCATTGTCGCGAATCACTCCGAAGCGTCGGAGGAACTCCAGACTCTCGTCCCTCCTCGCAGCCAGTTCTCGCGCCACATCGTAGCGGAACGACAATCGTTTGCGGTCCTGGAACAGTCCACCCAGCAAACGCCGCTCACGGTCCAGGGCGCGTATCAGTTCGTCGAGTGTGTGGAAATGTGACAAGGTATCCATGCTAGTTGCACTATGATTGAGGTTCGACTGTTTTCTCTTCTTTCTCGTGGTCCGTTGCTTGATATAGTCCGCTTTACGGTTTTAGACTGACAAACTTTGTTTTGCAAAGATACAAATTGTTTTTGAATCTGAGACGAATTTGATTGATGTTTATTGCAATAAGGCACTGAAAAATCCGGGGCAACGTTTGTCTTTACGATAGCAGTCCAAGTCCTACGATGGAAACGATGAGGGTGACGATGAAGGAAATTATGAGTTCCGTATGCCCCTCTTCAATGTAAAGGTGGACTTCTGCGTATTTGGCAGAAACATGGCAATCATGCCAAGCAATGGCAGATAGGCACTTACCTGGAAGATGTATTCAATGCTCGTTTTGTCTGCCAACCATCCGAAGAATGCCGAACCCAGTCCGCCCAAACCGAACATCAGTCCGAAGAACACTCCGGAAATCATACCAGTCTTGTCGGGCATGAGGTCGGTGGCATACACCACGATGGACGAGAATGCCGACGCGATGATGAGACCGGAAAGAAAGGCGCAGACAAGGGTGAATGTGAGGTTCATGTAGGGCATCAACATGGCAAACGGCGCTGTTCCGAGAATTGAAAACCAAATCACATACTTGCGTCCGAAACGGTCGCCAAACACCCCTCCTGCCACGGTTCCGATGGCAAAGGCAGCAAGAAACACGAAGAGGCACAACTGCGACGACTGCACGCTCACACCAAACTTGTCGATGAGGAAGAATGTGAAGTAATTGGTGATGCAGGCAGTATAGAAATACTTGGAAAACATCAGAAGCACAAGGATGAACAACGCCACGTATTTCGCCCGTCGGGAGATATTGTCGTTGAGCAGAGGCTGTTGCTGAGGATGAGTGGTTACATAACTGATTCTCAACTTATACCACTTACCCAACCGGAGCATTATGAGTGCTGCCACCAGGGCTGCGATGGCAAACCAAGAGATTGCCCACTGACCGAAGGGCAGGATGATGAGTGCGGCAAGCAACGGACCTATGGCTGAACCTCCGTTGCCTCCAACCTGGAAGATGGACTGTGCCAGACTTTTCTTTCCTCCCGATGCCATCTGTGCCACGCGTGATGCTGTGGGATGGAACATCGAAGAACCGAGGCCTACAATACTGACTGCCAAGAGAATCAAAATGAAATTGTTGGCAAAAGCAAGCAACAGCAGTCCAAACAGTGTGGAGCACATACCCACCGACAGTGCATAGGGTCGCGGATGCTTGTCGGCATACAGTCCGGTGAACGGCTGCAGGATGGACGATGTCATCTGGAACACAAGCGTGATGACTCCAATCTGAGCAAATGAGAAGTCGAACTTGTCCTTCACTATCGGATAGATGGCAGGAATGATGGATTGAATCATGTCGTTCAGGAAATGTGAGATGCTGCAAATGATGAGCATCGAATAGACTGTGCCTTCAGTCATTGTGGGATTGCCTACTATCTTGTTGCCTATTTTCTTCAGATTCATATTGTTGAGCAATGGTTTATATGTCAAGGGGACTTCATGTCGGATTGATTCTTGAATCACCACGTCCCGAAGTTGTAATGCCATCGGGAAATATCATTGCATCGAACCGTAAAGTCCTGCTTTGTGCCAAGATTGACGCATCCCCGAATTTGCCGGATGCAAAGATAACATTTTTTATTCGTATGACCAAAGAATTCCCGTCCCTTGCGCTTAGTGATTGTCCGATGTATTGGTTCGCAGCCATAAAACAATTCAAGTTCTGCAAGTACAAGAAGACAAGGAATGTTTTGGCTTATGGTCCCGCGACCGCTTGTCAATCATCACACGACCGCTTGTCAATCGACTTGCGACCGGTTGTCCACAAAAAGAGAAAGACCGTTACGTCTTTGTCGGCCCCATCTATCGTCTGTGGTTCAAGGAAGCTTATTGCTGAAACGAGTTTGATTTCTGCACGACTAAAAACCAGAAAGTCCCACAAGGTGATTATTAAAACCTGCTATAACTGAAAAGTTGCTTGTCGGGTACTGAGACCTATCAAGCAACCTTTTCTCTTTAGTTTAGGTCAAGAACAAAAAAAATGGTGTTCTTGCCTTTGTTACCTTGTCACAATACCTGCTGTGGTAGTTTCCACGCCATCTCCATCACTAACCACGACTGCATCCAATGCAAATTGGTGAAGCCCACTTGGATTTTCGCTCACCTTGAATAGATACGTATAGGCATGATTCGGCTGCCATTGGCAGTAAGCTGCAGGAACTGAAACCTGGTAACCCACGACTTGTATCACTTCACCTGTACCATCTTCAGAAATCAACCTATATGACACTGTGAATGACATCGGAGTTTCATTTTCCGGGTTGGGAATAATCGAGGTGTAAGCATTTGAGTTCAAGTCGTAAGTGGCATAAGCAGAGGACGAACCGAGATCCGTATCAAAGATTTTGTTGCCGAATATCCGATATGCCACGGTTGATAGGGTTGGTCTGTCAATCGTCACAGTTGGCTCGTTTTTTGAGTTGTAGGTAACGACATATGTAAGTTTCTCGTCAGATGTTGCAGGTACTTGTATGAAGTCGCCATCAACACCAAATGTTGTGGATGCCTTTTGTGCATTGTTGTACTTTATGCCGGTAATCTGCACCTTGTATCCAGGTATTGTTTCATAGAAGCCGAAACGAATCTTGGATTGGAAGTTGGTGAACTTTATTTCTACGGGTGAAGCAGATGCGTTATCATTGCGGTCAGCAACGTAAATAGCCGAAGCGTCAGCACCGTTAGTCAGTTCTATATTGTAGCCATGAGTGTTCTTAGATGTATTGGAGTAGTTCTTTGTAATCTTCACTTTGCCGGAAGTGATATCAGAACTCAGAGCGGATACAGCGGTGAAGGTATAGGCTTTGCCTGAGTCCCAATACTTGAGGGGCTGAATTCCTGCAGTGGGAAAGACATTGTTTGCATAAGAATTGATGCCAACGTATTGCCAACCGTTTGTATTGTCGAAAGTGATGCCGTCATTTCCTACATACTGCACTCTGTAGTTCTTGAATACAATATTTGCATCTGCTGTTGCAGCGTCAGTTTCGTTTTTCTCCCCCCATACAATGAATTCATTGTTGATTTTTTCCACTTCTTCACTGCCAATCTGCGTTGCACGCGTCATCGGCATCGACGACTTTACGCTGAATGTAATAATAGAAGGTGCATCATCGGGGATTATTTCGCTCTCATTATTGGTGCCAAATGTTACAGAGTCCACATCGCTTGTTTGGTATGTTGCCGTTACGGCTCCTCCTTTCCAAATTTTCATTATCGTCGTTTGTGCTGGGAGAAGATTAAATTGTGCTGAAAGAAATAAAGCACACACTGCAATAAATAATCTATTCATAGTCTATTTTTTAAAAGTTTAAAACTTACACCATTACCGGTGCGTTATCACGTATACACCATTGGTTGCACTGCTGATGTCAACACGGGCGCAACCATCGTTGTCCGCTTTGGATTCGCCAGCCTTATTGCCATTGGCAGAGAATACGCTCATGTTCTCTGAGGCATTTAGTCCACCTACGGTTATTGTACCATTTTTACAGCAAAAAACCAGATGACTGGATTTCTCGGAACTGACATCCTGGATTCCAGTTTGAATGTTGTCCTCAAAATAGAAACGTTGCACATCTGCAAATGCATAACTTATAGAATCTGTATTGGTAGACGAAACTATCACTCCGTCACAACCAACCGCAATAGCAGGCTTAGAGTCAAACGTAAGGCTTGCTTTCAGTCCATTGGTGAATAGTAATGTCACTCCCGGTTCACCTGCCAATGCATTTATGCACGATAGCATCAATGCGATGGAAAATACGACTGTCTTTCTGATTGTCATAACACCACAATTTATTGACCAGGCTCTGGTCTTTGCCATTCCAGTGACTCCAACTGGACAATAGTTTTAGATCATTGAATACATAAAATAAAAGAACGTGGAGCCAGTCGTTCGCTCGTTCCACTTCATAAAGGCCTTCGCATTGCCCGGGTTGTCGAAACAAGCAATGCTGAAAGCCTCACATGTGTACAAGTATTATAGTGTATGTATACAATACACCCTGTGAGACGTTCCCATTGCTTTGTTCTTGACAACCCAAAGAATTTGCGAAGTTCTTATAAAGTCAAATTCAAAGCGTCAGTTACGCCTTTCATCGTATGTATGTCTCCTCCTCAAGCTGATTGAGGCTATTCGGTAGAATAGACATCGCAAATTTGATGATATCTTTTGAATGTTCCAAAGAATTAGATGATTTTCTTTGATATTTGTCGAGAATTTGACTCCCGGAAGTGCGAGAAGCAACCATGTTGCAACATTTTGATGTCAGCACGGCTCAAGGTTACAGATTGTTTTGTTTGTTCGCTTTGAATGATGAACGTCTTATTGGCCACAGACCAGTAATGTTCTATTCATCCTATCTGTATGCTTTATGTTACCTCCAGCATATGCATTATATATAGCCAAAGCCTATCATTTCATTCCAAACATCCGTTGTTAGTCTTAATGTCCGTCCACGTGGCGTACATGTGTTTGTCACGTGACAAACAGATGTAAGTCACGTGACGTACAAGTGTGCGTCACGTGGACAAACATACAACAGACAGTTTTCATCAACCTGAGCCATTGCATCTAGACGGATGAGAGATATACACCTTTCTATATTTATAGAGCAGGCAACCAGTTCCAGATCCATTCTGTCAATGGCGACGGACATGAAAACATTCCGCAGTTGTATTTAAGATTATTGAAGGAGAAACGGAGGGGGAGTCTGCCGTCTTGTTGGCAGACTTAGTGATGAAGAGAACGCAGAGTAATGGGACGCAGAGCAATGGGACGCAGAGTAATGGATAGAGCAAGTCTTTCCAATGCGATCACTCTTGCAGGCCGGGCCCTAATAACCGAGTTTCTTCAGCCACTCGTCCACCTTGTCAAGATCTTTCCGACATTCGTGCCCATAGATACTGAATGCCGTCTTGAAGTGGGCGTTGGGATAGAGGCGCTTCAGGTCACTTACCACACTGCCCAGTCCGCTTCCCTCATGCGTAGAGAACGGGATGATGGTCTTTCCATTGAGGTTGTACTTGTCGAAGAAGCTGAACATCACCTGCGGATAAGTGCCCCACCAGATGGGACCGCCGATGAACACAGTACTGTATCGTTCCAGGTTCTTCACCCCACCCTTGAATGCCGGTTTCTCGCCCTTCTCCGATTCTTTTTTCGCCAGTTTCGTGAGGTCATCGTAAGGCATGTCGTAGTTCTTCTCGGCTACAATCTCAAACTCGTCGCCTCCAGTGATGCGCCGGATTTCGTCAGCCACCAGCTTCGTGTTGCCCACCTTGATGTTTCCCACGCTGTAGTTGTCGCCTGCATGCGAGAAAAACACAATCAATACCTTTCCTTGCTTTTCACCGTTCATACTGTTACTCTCCTTGTTTTTGATGTCGTTTGATCCGTTGTTGCCGCTGCATGAAGTCGAAAGACATATTCCGGCAAACAGCATTGTCATGAATTTGAAAATACCCTTCATTGTTATGATGTTTTATAGTTGTTCCCTGGAATCTGCCTTGCAGGATTGCCCCGTTGGTTATGGTCTTGGCAGCTACACCATCCGAAACGCACCTACATTTTTTCGCTTGCAAAATTAATACATATCCGCCAAACGACACTTATATGGATTGCCGAAATACTTATCAATAGGACTGAAAGAAGTTTGGATAAGCCACAAAACCGCTTGCATTAAATCTCGGAAGCGCAAGAAAAATCTCCGAAAGTCCAAAAGTTCCATATATTTTTCCTAACTTTGCCACTACAAAAACGTGACTGCCACCCTATTCTATGAATACAGCAGACAAGGGACACATTATTATAACATAGTAAAGAAGGACTCTGCAAAGTTGATTGACGACGGCAGGATTCAAAAAAGGGATAGACGTTTCCACTAAACCGATTAAACCAGTATGAAACAAATCATCTGCACCCAGTACTATGATTCGCCCTGCGGACAAATCATCCTCGCATCAGTCGGCAACGAACTGTGCCTGTGCGACTGGAACGATTCTCCACATGCCACGCGCAACAGAAGCCGGCTCGAACGGATGCTCCATGCTGAGTTACGTGAACAGCCGTCAGCAGTAATTCTGCTCACGAAGTCGCAACTCGACGAATACTTCGCAGGAGAGCGCCGCACCTTCACCATCCCCCTGCGCCCCTTAGGCACCGATTTCCAACAACGGGTATGGAACGCACTGCTTCAAATCCCCTATGGCGAGACCCGTTCCTACAAAGACATCGCCCTGAGCGTGGACAAACCCGAAGGCATTCGGACAGTGGCGCAAGCCATCGGAGCCAACGGCATCAGCATCCTCATCCCCTGCCACCGCGTCATCAGTTCCAACCACCGCCTCACCGGTTATGCCGGAGGACTCGAAGCCAAACGCACATTGCTCAAACTCGAAGGGATAGGAACACACGGATTGTTCGGAAACGGAAAGCACGGGAACACAGACTTGTTCGGACATTAACCTCCGTGTAATGGACCATTAATCCGTCATTGTTTTTCCGAACCACAAAAATTTTCGACAAGCCAGATGAGCAGAGTCAAGCTCAATTGAGTTATGCCATAGCGAGAAAATTTGCACGAAGTGAATGCACTCGAGTGCAGCTCGCATTGTTTTACAGTCCACAAGCCCGCGCCTACTTTAACAGAGGTCTTGATCCTATCGTTTGTGGTCCTATCTACCGCCAAGCATAGCATATTCTACGATTTTTTCCCGATGAAATCGTGCGGAAACATCGAATGGAGCGAGAATGGTCAAAACACCAAACACCATTGAGCGAAACACCAAGTATCTGTTTGTTTGAAGCATACTAATTTTGCAACGAAGAAACAAAATCACAACAAACCCATCAACAAAATCACAACAAACTCATCAGCAAAATCGCAACAGACTCATCAACAAAATCGCGGCTCAAGTATCAACAATGAACCGCAATCGATTTATCAACAACATACAAAATCAACGAATATGAACAAGGGAAAATTACTTATTGGCATGGCGTTACTGCTTGCTAGCACAAGTCCGGCAAGTGCAAGGCGCGTAAGCTACACGGTAGACGTAACCAGACCATTCGATTCCTCGCCTTCCGAGCTGAAGGTGAAATCCACACAGTTCCTTGGCTACGGCTACGAGAATCAAAGTCAGGTACTGTCGGCATTGAGAAGTGGCAAGCTGACGATGCAGGCATCCTATTACCTGTCATCAGGCAAAGAGAGTTTCTACAAGACAAGCACTGCCACTGAAGGCTACGGACACTGGTTCTCCAAGTCAGGTCTGTCGACCACCAAGCCGGCCAACCGCGCTGTATGCGTCACCTTCGACGGCGAGAAATTCGCCATCAGCCACAACACAGAAGCAAACGTTAGCGAAGGCAGCACATTCACTGCCCGGGAATCGTTCATCGCAACCAACTCGTCCGACACCCTCACCTATGTCTTTAATATAAAGGTAGGAGGCACCGTCGCATCAGTGACCAGCGACCAGCGCGCCATACCTTTCGGCCGCAAGAACTACACCGACAGTTGGGCAGTGACTCCTCAAGTGAAGGAGAACGAGCAGAACTGGGCGAATCTCAACTATATCCAAGTAACAGAAGGCAATAGCGTCACCCTGTCTGCCAAACAGAAAGAAGAAGGTGTGACAGCACGCTATGCATGGCTCGACCGCAAGGGCAAGACAATACGCAGCTACAAGACCACGGCAGACCTTGTCCTTCCCAATCTCAGCAGCAATGATGCAGGCATGTACACACTGAAAGTACGTGCAACAGATGCCGACAACAAGGTAACCGTGAAGGAATACAACTATTTTGTGGACGTGCAGTCAAACCCTGGCGAGTTCTACGATTGGGAGAAAAACACCGCACATTTCAGTTATGATTTCCGCACCGAATATCCCAACCTGGAGGAGCCACAGAAAGTCCACACCTTCTACAAGAGGACTGCAAACGGAGGCACCGCACCAGCCAACTGCTATGTCGGCAAGTGGTGGTCAATCTTCTGGGGCGACGACCTGAATCCGGAAGTAGGCACCGACTCTGCCACAGTCTATGCTGCAGCCAAGCACATGGTGGAAGTGTTCGATGAGAATTTTGCTTATCTGCGCAACCGCATGGGTTGGCCACCTGATTTGAGTGCACGCAAGGGATACAAATCCATCATCTACATCTTCGGCTCGGGACTTACAAACGACAATGCAGACCAGGAAACCATGGGAGGTTACCAGAGTGCCACTTCTGCCGACGGAGGAACCTGGGCATGTGTATGGGCATCATGGTATCCGTTCAGCCGTGCACGCATCGACAAGGATTATGGAGACAACGCTTGGCAGGTCAATGCCATGGTACACGAAGGCATCCATGCCACACTTGCAGACATGCCGGGAGTGAAAGGTTCCTCATGGTTCCACGAAGCAGGAAACACATGGGCACAAAGCAAGATGGCACAACTCCAGGCGCAGGACGCAGGCATTACTGAAGAGAGCGACGATGCCGTAGCCGGCTGGCTCGACAGTGCACCATTCCTTGCTCCGTTCATGCCAATCGAATGCTATTCCGGTTGGTTGCAGGATGGTTCGTTCGGAGGTCCGCAGGCACAGGGAGTAAACAAATACAACAGTGAGGGACAACAAGTCTGCACATGGCGCAACATCCTTGGTGGCACACAATACGGCAATGCATTCCCAACCATCCTCTCCGGATTCGTAGGCAATGGCAGTGTGCCCTGGATTTGGCGCAACTGCGACAACCGTGTACTCGAGGGAATTGGCGACAGTATCGGTGAAGATGCAATGCGCAAGATTGTGTTCCAATACCGTTCACGCATGGCAATCTTTGATTTCGGCTATGGTTCGAAGTCATATCGCAATACCACAAGCAATGCATTCGGACAGGTCATTGGTCCTGAATATGAGCCCTACTACATGGATTGCGGCAAATGGGCAATGACACCCTACGCAAAGCCTACAATCAACGATGACGAAGGATGGCTGGCACCCGACACACTGACCAATCCGGGATGGAGCGGAGCCAATTTCATTCCTATACACATCGACGAGAGCGCCGACACCATCTGTGTTGACTTTCGTCCGGAAGACACCAACATGCAGGCACAGCTGTGCTACCGCACGCCCGACGGCACATCCTACTACAGCCAGCCAGTGTATTGCGGTGAGATGAAGCTCGACATCACCAATCGTCCTGCCAATGGAGTTGTCATCTGCGTGGTTGCCAACACCGACTATATTTTTGACGATGACAATGGTGAATGGCAACGTTCACACCACTGGGACTACCGCATACGTCTTGGAAAAGGTGCCACAGCCGTTGCCGACTCTTATCAGAAATGGTTTTTCCACGAAAAGGAAATCACCGACCCTAACTACGATGCCACAGGCATAAAGAGCATCACAACAAATGAGACTGTCAATTCCATGAATGCCAACTACAGGAAAGGCATCTACAACCTCCGGGGTCAGAAGTTGACAAGCATGGCGAAAGGACTCAACATTGTCGACGGCAACAAAGTGCTGGTAAAGTAACAAAGCATTAACAACAGATCAACAAACCAACAAACATATTACAATTATGAGAAAATTACAGTCTGTTTGCCTATTGGCAGCAATGATGCTGTGCACGCTATTTGCAAAAGCACAGTACAAAGTCACTTTGGAACAATATCCAATGACGAATTATAGTAGTACCAGCTATGACATCTCCCTCACAGAGATCTGCAAGGCGCTCGATGTGGACACTGCAACATTTGCAGCCGACTACCTCTACTGGATGAATAATGGTGGAGACAACGACTTCATTGAGCTTACGAGCGATGACCACAGCAACACCACTGCAATGAAGTACACACAAGGATACAATGGCGGCTATTGGATGACAGCCGACGGTCATGCCATTGATTGGAGCGAAAGCAGCGAATGTACGTTCTGCATTCTTCCTATGCCAAGCGTAGCGAGTGATGCCATGACGTTCTATTTCTATCAGATTCCAAACAAGGCTGTAGTAGGAGACGAATTCCACTGCTCACTTGCACTTTATTACAATGACCACGAAGTCACCTTCGATTTCACGGTCAATGTGATCGAGAAAGTAGCCGCAAATGTAGAGACATCTTTGTCAAAGCTCAACATCCTCGGAACGGCTGAGACAACGATTACAGAAGAGCCACGCACTGACTACACGCCCGATGTGGCAAGCATCGACCTTACCGATGCACTTACAGCGCTCGGATATGACGATCTCAAGAAGGTAAGCGAAAACCTCTCCGACTATCTCTTCATGTCATGGTTCAACACCGAGAGCGAAGCCAAGGAAGATGTGCTGCGCAACCAGTGGACTGCCAACACAGGTTTCTGGACCGGTACATTCTATGACGAGACCACAGGCACAGAGACAGGTGAGCTGGTGGAGAACGTGACATGGAAAGTGTATGTAGAGAATTTCAAACTCAACACCGACACCAAGATTCTTACCTTCAACGTAGGCCAGCAGCCGAATGCGCTGAAGAACAGCGAGAGCTACTGGCTTCCGATGTACCTCATCAATGGCAGCAATGCATATATCATACGGCTTAACCTCAAGACCACAGACCCTGACCCAGAAGATGTGGAAGTAGACTTCAGCGAAAAGACCAAAGTAGGAGAAATCAACCTGAGCATGGTACAGTCTCCAAACAACAACTACAAGGCAACAAGTGTCTATTTCGACGCTGATTCCATCTGTACACTGCTTGGCACAGACAAGTCCAAAGTCAGTTTCTGGGCTGAATCAGCAGCAGGCGAGCCATCCAACAACTCCACTCAGGGTTCAACCGGTGGCTATTGGCTCGACAAAGATGGATATGTGGTATCTTGGGGAAATGGTTCAGTAGCAACATTCTCATGCAACAGCAGTGAGTGGAGCAACGGCTACATTTCATCCTGCCAGATGCCGAACACCCGCTCAGCAGGCGACGCACTCACTTGCCGCGGCTATTTCATGGGACCACAGACCTACGTTGTAGTGAACCTCACCATCAACTATGTGGAATATGCCGGCTACGATCTGAACCAGTACGAAATGGCCGACGAGCAGATGCTGGAATTCCAGATAGTGCCAAGTGAAGGTGATTGGAACAACGACCACATGATCGAAGGCATCGTACTTACCGACCTTACAGAGAAACTCGGTGAAGGAAGCTACACATTCCTCGGCGACGAAAAGATTTCAGACGAAAAGACAGTAGCGTCCGACAACTACACTTGCGATCCTGCTCCTGCATTCTGGATGGACGGCAGCTACATACATGCCCACAACGGACTGAACTCATTTGCCATCGTCTACACAGCAAGCGAGAACAAGTTCTCATTCATCAAGCAACCGAACCTGAACAAGGTTGGCGAAAGCTATCAGGCAAACTTCTATCTGCTCAACCAGGCCACCGGCAAGTACATCAAGTACAACCTGTATCTTGAATACGTAGACGAAATCATCAACTACGTGAATGTAGGCGACGAATCAATTGCGCTTCCGCTCAACGGCGCTGAAGGCGACTATGCAGAGACTCCAGTCGACATGACCAAGTGCTACGAGGCACTCGGATGCGACGCAGAATCATTTGCTGAAAACGGAATCTGGAAGGTGCAGAATGCCAAGGGCAAGTTCACTACCGACGGTTATGAAGACGAGATGTACGGATTCTGGTTCGACGCAGAAGGCAATCCTACAACTGAAGAAGAAGCCAAACTCTATTCAGCAGAATTCCTCAGCGCAATAGGTTCAGACTGTGGACAGGACTGCTTCCGCAGCAATGCATTCGACAAGAACACCCATGTGGTTCACCTTGCTGCCGAATACGACGAGAACAGATACATCTTCACCCTCACCCTCTGCGAAGACCCGACAGGCATCCAGAGCATCGAGAACGAGGACAACTCCGACACCACAATCTACGACCTTACCGGACGCAAGGTAACCAACCCGTCTGAAGGCATCTACATTGTTGGAGGAAAGAAGTATCTCATCAAAAAGTAAATAAGTTTTTTCATCAAGATTACATGATGTTGATTTATTAGTTAGTAATTGGTTTTCTGAGTCCGTGTCAGACCCTCCCCCGCTGCACGGACTCTTTTTTTTCAGCCTCAAAACAAATCAAGGAGAATCCTATGATAAAGCAAATCATTCTCACCGGCATTGCCTGCATGATAGGCATGCACAATGCCACAGCCCAGGAAACAGTCAAGACCGACTACCCCATCAGCAATGTCAACTTCAACCGAGTAACATTCGAAGACAACTTCTGGTTGCCCCGCATCAAGCAGAACCAGGAAGTCACAATCCCCATTGCGCTGAAGCAGTGCTGGGACACGGGCCGCATCGACAACTTCAAGAAAGCGGCTGCCATACTCCACGGAAAGAACATAGGATACTTCGGTACAGACAATCCTTTTGACGATTCCGATGTCTACAAGATACTGGAAGGATTATCCTATTCGCTACAGAACATACCTAACAAAGAACTTGAGAAACAACTCGACGAAATAATCGGCTACATAGCCGACGCGCAAGAGCCCGACGGCTATCTCTACACTGCACGCACTGCAGCCGCCCCCGGCAAGCTCCATCCCTGGGTCGACCAGCAGCGATGGAAGAACGCGCCCGGACTGAGTCACGAGCTCTACAACATGGGACATCTCTACGAAGCAGCCTATGCCCACTTCATCGCAACCGGCAAGCGCACTCTGCTGAACGTGGCGCTCAAGAATGCCGACCTGCTGGTGAAGGATTTTCTCGTAGGCGGGCTGCCCTACGAGCCCGGACACCAAATCATTGAGTCGGGTCTCGTGAAACTCTACCGTCTGACCGGCAAGGAAGACTACCTTCGCCTCGCCAAATACTTCCTCGACCTGCGGGGCGACAAGGGCATTGCGCGCGCCGAATACTCGCAGACCCACCTGCCCGTCACCCAACAGACCGAAGCCGTAGGCCATGCCGTACGCGCCGCCTACATGTACAGCGGAATAGCCGACGTGGCTGCGCTCACCGGCAACAAGGATTATGTCAAGACCATCAACACCATATGGGACAATGTGGTGGAAAAGAAATACTACATCACCGGAGGCATAGGTGCGCTTCACGGAGGCGAAGCGTTCGGAGTCAACTATCAGTTGCCCAATCTCACCGCATACAACGAGACCTGCGCTGCCATTGCCAATGTGTACTGGAACTGGCGCATGTTCCTGTTTCATGGCGAGAGCAGATACTATGATGTCATCGAACGCACACTCTACAACGGAGTCCTCTCCGGCATAAGCCTCAAGGGCGACCGTTTCTTCTACCCCAACCCGTTGGAATCCAAAGGCGGCATACAGCGCCAGGAATGGTTCGGCTGCGCCTGCTGTCCGAGCAACATGTGCAGATTCATTGCCTCCGTCGGCGGATATATGTTCGCACACAAGGACAACGATGTCTACGTCAACCTCTATGCCCAATGCAAGGCTGAAATAGAATTGGGAAAGGAGACAGTAAAGATCACGGAGAAGACCGGCTATCCCTGGGACGGCAAAATAACCTTCACAATCGACAAAGGCAGAAAGGGCAGCAAGTCATTCGGCATGATGTTCCGTGTGCCGGGCTGGGTAAAGAATCAACCGACACCCCACGACCTCTATTACTATAAAGGTGCAACCAGCCACCCCGACATCACCCTCTACGTAAACGGCAAGCAAACCGACTACACCATGGAGAACGGCTTCATGAAAGTCAGCAGAGAGTGGAAACAGGGCGACCAAATCTCGTTCACCCTCCCGATGGACATCCATTTCACCCATGCCAACGACAAGGTGGCAGACTGCCTCGGCAAGGTGTCGATCGAGCGCGGACCGATTGTCTACTGCATGGAGAAGACCGACAACGACAATGCAGCATTCGATTCGTTCATCATTGAAGACGGAGCCAAGACCAGCGTGGAATGGACCGATGAACTCAACGGGCTGAACCGGCTCCAAGTGGAAGCCATGAACATAAAGGACAAGTCCCACTGCAACATGACAGCCATCCCCTACTACGCATGGGCAAACCGTGGCGACCGGGGTATGAAAGTGTGGTTTGCCAACAACGAAGATGTATTCACAAATCCGCTGGGCAAGATAGCCGAAGCCGACACCATCCGCCTTCAGTTGACAATGGAACCGCGCAACGACTACTCGCCCGACAACAAGCTGATGATTCAGAAACACGAAGTGGCCAACTGCCTTGGCATTTCCGAATCAGAACTTCAGAAAGAATTGGGAAGCAAGTTGGTTTACTCCGCCATCAATCCCGACGGCACGCTCAACATCGAAAGCACAGCCACTACACCCGGACACTGGTTCAACGACAAGAGTTTCGCATGCGGATGGACCGTAGGCAGCAAGGTTGCCAGTGAAATCCACATCGAAGACCAGATGTGGCTCCGCATCTGCCAGTTCCCCAACGCATGCAAGAGCGGCGACCACTTCACCATACGCCAGGCGCTCACCTACCGCGATGCCGACAAGACCTCGAGAGTAGTGTTCGAGACGAAGATAACAATCAAATAGAAGATTTCAGACAAAGGATTTGGTCTGACATTCTGCATCAACCTATCCACCATGTCATTGAAAGCGACCTTCGCAAACAATATCTACATGCAAGAAAGCAAGAATGTCATGTATGAAAACAATACCTCCGTGCTGTTTAGCATGGAGGTATTGTGCATGGGCAGAAGGTTCATGCCAAAGAGCAGGAATGATTTGTCCGAAGGCGGAAGGATATCGCCAAATAACATGGAATATTCGTCTAAGGGCAGAAGCAACATGCAAAAAGGCATGGAGGTTTCGCCCGTGGGCGGAAGAGTATTGCCGAACTGCACAAATGTTTCGCCCAAAGACAGAAGAATAATGCAAAAGAGCATGAAACTTTCGCCCGAAGGCGGAAGAGTATTGCAAAACTGCATGGAATGTCTGTTTATGAACACGAACTTACAAAAGACATGCAACACACTCAATTCCGAGAGCAAAAAACAATCTTTTTCAATGCAAAGCTGTTGGTTTCTTGGATTTTTTCCGTATCTTAGCAACCGCTAATGGGAAATCCATTGACGCAACACGACAGACTAATACATTTCAAACCAGAAGCATTATGAAAAAGATCAGTGGTATCAAGACTTCGCACATGAACAACGGCGCACACTTCACGTTCGCAAGCAACATCCTTGCACGCGCCGAAGCGGACAACGCCGTAATGGCAAAGTCTGCAGAACTCGTAGGCAAACTCAAGGCAGCAGTATGCGCAGAAGACAAAGCGCTGAACATATCGCAGAAAAGTTTCCTGACGGACGAAATAGTCAAAGCCAACAACGAGCGCGACTCATCCTACAGAGGCTATCGGAAAGCAGTAAAGGCATTCCTCTATATTCCAGAGGCAGATATGGCAGAAGCAGCCAAGGTTCTCGCCCAGCACATCAAGGATTACAGAATCAGTCCACGCGACCAACTCGACAAGAAGACGGGACTCCTGGTCAACTTCATCGACGACCTCGAGAACCGCTTTTCCGCACAAGTCAAGAAGTTGGGCCTGACCGCATTCGTCACCAAGATGAAGAAAGCCAACGAGCAGGTGCAGACGTCCACTCTGCAGCGCACCAAAGAGAGAATGGGCATTACGGTCGGGGCAATGCAGAATGCACGCATCGCAACCGACGACGCCTTCCGTTCACTGGTGAGGATGGTGAATGCCCTTGCCGTGGTATTCGGCGAAGACGACTACACCCCGTTCATCGACTATGTGAATGCCGAGATAACTCACTACAAGCGTGAGGTGCTCGAACAGAAGGCAGCGGCTACTGCAAGCCAGGCTGCAAATGCAGAAAGCGGCAGCGCAACCGCCGGCAGTGCATCCCAGGAAGACGAAGGCGATGACGGCGAAATGGCATAACAACAATTTTAACGGAACAGAAGAATATGAACAGATTATATCCACACCTTCGGACAATAGTGGGAACAGTGATGCTGACACTCTCAGCAGCATGCAGTGCCCAACTGAACGAAATGTATATCTCAGAACTCAGCACGGTCGAACAGTTGCCCGTAAACGAAATCACGTTCATCACACAAGACAGCGAAGGCTACATGTGGTATGGCACCACCGACGGACTGTGCCGCGACGACGGATACAACATCAAGACCTTCCGTTCCGACTTCAACACCCCAGCACTGATTGGGCGCAACCACATCAACTACATCGCAGAGGGCGACAGCACACACCTGTGGTTCAGCACAACCAAAGGAGTCTACATCCTGGACAAGAGTAACTACTCGATACGGTGCGTGGATGTGGACGACATACCGCGGCGTGAAATCTGTCTGTTGATCCGCACCCGCGACGGCTACGTGTGGTTGGGCGGAAGCACCGCTCTCTATCAGTTCCGCCCCGACGGACGGCTCGTGAAGAAGCGGAAACTCGGCCACGACGTGGCATCGATGTACGAAGACACCCACGGCAATCTGTTCGTAGGAGTCTATGCCGAAGGGCTCTACTGCCGCCCGGTGGGAATCGAAAACCTGCGGATGGTGCGCAAAGGACTCGTCCCGACATGCATGACCGAAGACCTTGTCAATGGCGGCTACTGGGTGTGTGAACAGGGAATATTCCACTTCACGTGCAATCCGCAAAACGAAAACGCAGCCACATCACTCACCGCAATAAAGAATCCTATGTACGGACACCGCGAAGTGACATTCTTCACACGCATCTACCAGCCAGAGAAGTCGCGCGTCATTTGGTTACTCTCCTACTATTGCGGAATCATTGCCCTCGACGCCCGAGGCAACCAGATTGAATTGCCCGACTTCATGCAAGTAAAGAACAACAACAACATGAACAGCCTCTACATCGACCGGGGCGGCAACATCTGGACAGCAGGATTCAACGTGGGCTGCAACATCATCTGCAAGAAACGCGACGGAGTGAAGAACATCAGCCTCACCGACATGAAGGTTAACCCAGGAAGCATCCCGTCAGTCACACAACTGGTGAAAGACGACGACGGATCCTTCTGGATATCGCAGAACCGGGAAGGACTCTACATCTACAATCCCACCACCAACGAAACTGCATTCCACTACAACGACCCACAGTTGAAGGTCCATCCGCTCTACCAAATAAACAATATAATCAAGTCAAAAGAACACAACACCGTATGGATTTCATTCTACGGAAACCGGTTGCTCAAACTCAGCCGAGAGGGAATGCAATTCAAGACACTCAAATACGTGAACCTCTCCACCTTCAACCTCACAGCCAATGCCATCACCTGCATGCAGGAAGACGAGCAGGGCAACCTGTGGATTGGTACAACCGACGGTCTGTTCAAATACCTCGATGCCTCCGGCAGAATTGAAGCGACAGCAGTAAAGACCGGAAAAGTCGCATGCATCACCCTCGGCACCGGCAGCGACATCTGGGTAGGACTGAGCGACAGCGGCATAAGGCACATCAACAAGCAAGGAAAACTGCAGTCGTTCATGGATCACACCGACATCAGCAGCATTGGGCTGTCCGGAGACAAGAATCTGTGGATAGCCACGGGCAACGGCAACGTATTCAAGTACAACTATGAAACGGGCCACACCGAAGACTTCACCGCAAGGCTCGGACTCAGCGGAAACAAGATAAACGACATCCTAACCGACGGCTACGGACATGTGTGGGTGTTCTCCAACCAGAGCGTGTCGGAACTGGATGTCAGGACTGGAGCCTTCCACACCATCTCCACCTCAAACGAGAACATCGCACTGCGCCGGATACTGCCCCACTCACTCTACTACTCGCGCAAAGAGAAGAAAATATACATCGGCGGCATTCCGTGCATCATGGCAGTGGATGCCGAAAGCAAGACAAGCAACGCAACACGCTACAAGGTGGTCATCACCGACGTAAAGGTGGCAAACAACAGCATCTGGTTCGACACCCTGCGCCACGAGTCGAACCGCTACATCGAACTCAGCCCCGACAATCCCAACGTGGAAATCAGTTTCTCATCACTCGACCTGATCCACGCCCGCACCAACCGCTACGCCTACCGCCTGCCGGGCATCCAGAACGAATGGATATATCTTGACGCAGGCAAGAACAAGGCGACATTCAACAACCTGCCCAAGGGCGAATTCAAGTTCCAGGTGAAGGCAGTGAACGACAACGGAGCATGGGACAGCAACTACACCGAGCTCACCATCCACCGTCTGCCGGCATGGTACGAAACCGTCCTCGCCCACATCTGCTACGCAATCCTCGCCATCGCCCTCATCGGCTACGCAATCCACCGCTACCAGCAACACACGAAGCAGAAGAACGAGAAGCGCGTTGCAGAACAACTCATACAGACAAAACTGCGCTACTTCACCAACATATCCCACGAACTGCTCACCCCGTTGGCAGTCATTTCCAGCATCAACGAGAGCATCGAACCCTCCGACGATGTCCAGGCAAAGAAACTGCTGCTCATCAAGTCGAACATATCACGGCTGAAACATCTGCTCCAACAAATCATCGACTTCCGCAAAGTGGAAACCCAGAACATCCGGCTCTACGTGGAGAAAGGCAACATCAGCAAGTTCGTGGAACGGATATGCAAGGAGAGCCTCATACCGCTGGCACAAGGGAAAAACATACGCATCAACATCGACAAGCCAATAGAAGACATCACGGGCTATTTCGACACCGACAAGATTGAGAAAATACTGTTCAACCTCGTTTCCAATGCCATCAAATACTCCGACGAGGGCAAGAAGATAACCATCAATATGGACCTCAAGCCCGGCGACAGAGTCACAATAGCAGTGAAAGACGAAGGCATCGGCATCGAACAGAAAGAACTCAACAAGATATTCCGACGCTTCTACAGTTCGCGCTTCAACGACGCCAGCCAGTCGAACGGCATAGGGCTCTCGCTCACCAAAGACCTCATTGAATACCATCACGGCAAAATCAGCGTCAGCAGCCAACGGGGCAAAGGATCCACATTCACCATCGAATTCCCGATTGGCAGAAATGAATACACTGCGCTCGAAATCAAGGACAAGACAAACGAAGAGCAGATAAGCATGCTGAAAAAAGAAATATCAGACATGGGAACCAACCAACACCCAGCCACCGACCATTCCGTACTCATTGTGGAAGACAATGTGGAAATGCTGTCCGCACTCCAGGAACTGCTCTCCAAACGCTACTACACCTACACAGCCACCAACGGCGAGGAAGCCCTCAGCGTGGTCAGCCAGCATCCCGAACTGCAGTTTGTGGTAAGCGACATAAGCATGCCGGTGATGAACGGCATCGAACTCTGCAAAAGACTGAAGAACGACATCAACACGAGCCACATCATTGTAGTCATGCTCACGGCAATGATATCAAGCGAGAAACAAGTGGAATCATACGATGCAGGTGCAGATGCCTACATACCCAAACCATTCGAGTCGAAGGTGCTCAACGCACTGCTCGTCAACCTGTGGACACAGAAAGAGAAACGCCAGAAAGCATTCCACGACAATCCCGACGAGAGCGCATCAATCACCGAACTGGAAGTGAACCGCCTCGACAAGGAATTCCTCGACAAGGCAATGGAAACAGTCAGCCGCAACATGAGCAGCGAGACATTCGACGTTGAGAAACTGGCTTCTGAACTGTGCATGTCGAGGTCCACACTCAGTCGCAAACTCAAGGCACTGACCGGTGAAACCCCGGCAGAATTCATCAAGTCGATAAAGATGAAACATGCCTATCGGCTTTTGAAGAGCCGCAACTATCAGATTATCGAAATCATGTTTGAAGTAGGCTACAACGACCGCCACTCCTTCACACAGGCATTCAAAAACCAGTTCGGCATTCTGCCAAGCAAAGTACAGGAACATTCGAACCAGAACACTTCTCCCGAACACGAATAAAGCCAATCCGTGCAGATAGGAAAGCTGGAGTTGCGATCAAGAATAGGAGCTGGCAGTCGAAACGACCGCCAGCTCCTATTCATTGCTTCACTTTACCGCCGTTATTTCCTACGGCGTTTCTCTTTCGGTTGCGATTTTGGCTGTGCCTTTGGTTGCGCCATCGAGTATTGTTCGTCGAAGTCGGCAAGTTTCTTTTCAAAGTACTGCTTGAAGTCAGTCCATTTGTAATAAGGGAAGTTGTCGGTCGGGAGTGGGAGGGTGGCTTCGGCTTCATTGAGCAGGGCTTTCATCAGGATGTCGCCCTTGCCACTCTTGGGACGGTAGAACACAAGCTGGATGTTGCAGCCCATGGGATAGATGCGGTAGTTGACCCACTTCTCGTCGAGGGAGGAGAGGTCTTCCACCTGGCGTCCGCAACTGTCGAGCTCGAGCAGGCATGCCAAGGGCATCACGCAGATTTCGTGTCCGAAACGGAGGGTGGCTCCGTTCCAGTCGGTCTTGTTGACAATGGTGTCGGCTGTGGCAAGGATGTTCTTCAGGAGATTTTCCTGACTGAACGGCATGATACCTCCGGTCTGAGGTGCGGCTCCATAACCCAAGTACCAGTCGACGTTCTTTATTTTCCAGAGGTCGTAGATTTCTTCTTTGGTGAAAAGGTCCATGAAGTCGATGTCGGTGTCATGGCTCTGCATGTTGGTTGCCATCTCGAAGGTGTGGCGCATGAAGCTGTTGGCATCGATGCTGTCGCGCACGTACTGAGGGTCGTTGAACAGAACGGAGCAGAAGCGGTCTGGATGTGCGTACTCACGCTTGGCGTTGGCTACTGCCTCCTGGCGCGAACGATTGTTGCCCTGACGTGCCACTTCCCCACTCCATCCCTGGTTGAGATAGTACTGGAAACTCTCACTCACGTCGTTGTGCATACGGGTATTGGGATTGAATGCCATGATTTCCTCACACTCGGCTGTCATGCTGAGGATGCAGCGCAGAACGACGGTGCTGCGGGCATCGACATAGGGTGTTCCCTTGAACACGCTGGGGAAGTGTTCGGTCATGCGCTTGCCAATCTGATGGTGTTGGCGCTCGCCCACTGTGGTGAGGTCGCCCAGACGTCCGATGGTAGTGGGATAGAACTCCTGCATGTCTTCCAGCACTTGCTTGCCTTTGGCGGTCAACTTGCCGAGGCGGTCTGCTTTCTCAAGTATCACGATGAGGTTGGAATAGTCCCAATCGCTCAGCAACCAGCGCGAGCCATGACGGCCGTAGTGGCTGATGTAGAACGGTTCGTAGCCTTTGGGTGATTTGGTGAGGGGTTTGACTGGGTCGAGATAGGCAAGATAATTGCCGCCTGCACGCAATGGATTTTCATAGATTTCTTCTCTCGCTGTCTGCGCCTGGATCATCGGAAGGGATGCCAGTGCAAGGGTAAGGGTCAGAAAGATTTTCTTCATGTTTACTGTTGATGGTCTTTGATTGATAAATTAATGAGCATACAAATTAAGCGTTTATTTTCGGAACAATCAAATTTCTGGCAAGAAAAAAGCAGTCAACTGTTGATTGACTGCTTTTGTAGTATGCTGACGGACGATTATGCAATGTCCGCAGAGAACTGTCAGATGGATTTCTCCACATCCCAGGTGAATGCTCTCAGGCCCAGGAGGGGACTGTCTTCATCCACCTTGTGGAGACGGGCAAGCAGGGCGTCTGCCTGCTGATCATCGACGAAGGTGAGTATGGAACTGTTGTTTGATGGCCAGGCATGGGAACCAAGGTGCGGGTCGCCGGTTTTTGTGCCGCGTCCGCCGGTCAGTGGGAACAGTGTGTAGCCTCTGACGTTGGTTGCATCAAGCACCTCGATGACATTGTCGTGGTGTGCCTGGTCGTATGATATAAATACTGCTTTCATATTCTTTCTGTTATGAATGTCTCTTGTTTTTGGAGGGACGGTTGCGTGGAACCGCCTCCTTTTTATCAAATTTCCTCGTCGAGGTGTTTGGTCTTGTGGTCGCCTGTGAAGAACTGTTCCTCGGATGCATGGTCTTTCCAGTATGCATTGAGTTCGCGCTGTTCCTTCATCTGCTTACGCTTTCTCTTGATGCCGACTGCTCCGAAGATGCAGAACATGGCAGGTGTGTAGATAAGCGTGAGGACGGTGGCTATGGTAAGACCTCCGATGACGCTGACACCGAGCGGACGCCACATCTCTGCACCTACACCATGGCTCACTGCCATAGGTACCATACCGAGGATGGTGGTGAGGGTGGTCATGAGCACTGGGCGCAGACGGCTGCGTGCTGCCACCACTGCCGAGCGGACAAGTCCGAAGCCTCGTTCGCGCATCAACTGCGTGTAGTCGATAAGCACGATACCGGTCTTCACCACGATACCGATCAGCATGATTCCTCCGAGCATTGACATCACGTTCAGACTGGTTCCGGTCAACACAAGGGCAAGGATGATACCTGAGAATGCGAAGACTACGGAGATCATGATGATGAACGGATAAGTCAATGATTCGAACTGGGCTGCCATGACGATGAACACGAGCATGACGATGAGGATTCCAAGGGTACCGAGGTCGCGGTTACTGTCTTGCTGGTCTTCGTAGGAACCTGCAACCTGGACACTTATATCGTTAGGGATATTCATCTTGTCGATGATGCTGTTACCCAATGCCACACCGTCGGAAAGGGCTTCACCGTCTGCAAGCACTGCATTGACTGTGACGATACGCTGACGGTCCTTACGCTCGATGGTTGGCGGAATGGATGATTCCTCGACTGTGGCAATGTCGCGGATTCGGATGTTCTTGCCCGAGCCGTTGGGGATGAGCATATTTTCTACGTCCTCGACCGACTCACGGTTCTGCACTTCGTAGCGCACCTTGATGTCATATTCTTCTCCATCCTCACGATAGTAGGAAAGGAGCGAACCAGTGATGAGGTTGCGCACGCTTGCGGCCGCGGTTGAGAGTCCGAGTCCTTCGTTTGCCAATTTCTCGCGGTCGAAATTGATGACCAATTCGGGTTGGTAGTCGGAACGGGAAACAAGACTCTGTGTGATTATAGGATTTTCCTTCAACTTGTTGCTCAATTCGGTTGCGACATCATAGGTCTTCTCCAAATCATATCCGTAGATTTCGAACGATGCCATCTGCTGTCCACCCATTGACGAGTTGGAACCACCCATCATGACATTGTATTTGGCAAGTTCTGGGATTTCCTTACAGTCGCTACGCATCTCGTCACAAATCTGTGCCAAGCCTTCTTCACGTTCGTTTGAAGGCACGAAGTTCATGTTGAATGATATGATGTGCGCACCGTTGTCGGAGAGAGATGCATAGGTATTGTCGTCTCCTGCCTGACCAACTGTGAAGTTACATGCACTCAAATTTTCACCATAGCGCTTCATCCATTTTTCGGACAGGCTCTTTGCAAGTGCTTCGGCCTTCTCCACACGTGTACCGATTGGCAACTGCAGGGTGATACCCACACGACCGGAGTCGTTGGCCGGGAAGAATTCACTCTTTAGTCCGAATATCTCCATGACAGCAATACTCATGATGAAGAACACAACACAGCCTATCATGACTGTCCAGCGGTGGCGTACAGACCAGTTGATCCGACGCTCATACCAGCGGTCGAGTCCGTCGAGTGCATGCTGGATAGGGCCATAGATGGTTTTGAACATCTTGCTCTGCTTCTTTTGCAGACGAAGCATCTGGGCACAGAGCATAGGGGTGAACGAGAGGGCTGACGTGGTTGATATAGTCATGATGATACACATCATCCATCCCAACTGTTTGAAGAGCACTCCGGACATACCCGACACCATGGTCAGAGGGAAGAACACGGCAATCATGGTCAGAGTGGACGCAATGACGGAAATCGTCACCTCATTGGTGGCATGGATTGCCGCCTGTTTCGGGTCGGAACCTCGCTCAATGTGGGTTGTTACGTTCTCCAGCACCACGATGGCATCGTCCACCACGTTACCTATCGCAATTGACAAACAAGACAGTGACACGATGTTGAGTGAACCGCCCGTTGCATACAGATAGATGAACGAGGCTATCAACGACATCGGGATGGTGATGGCGATAATCAATGTGGCACGCCAGCGGCCAAGGAAGACGAACACGACGAGAACCACGAATATCATGGCATAGCCGATGGTTTCACCCAATGAGTTCACTGTGCTGGTGATGTTGTCGGAAGTATTGACGATGACACCCAGCTTGACGTCGGACGGCAAGTTCTTCTGAAGTGTAGGCATCATTGCCAGGACTTTATTGGAGATACCCACGGAATTGGCTCCCGACTGCTTCTGGACAATGATCATTGCTCCTTGCACGCCGTTGGTGTAAGTACGCTGTGCACGTTCCTCCACATTGTCGACGATGCGGGCAACATCTCTCAGATAGACTACAGCACCATTGTGAGTACCTACAACGACATTGAGCATCTGCTGCGGGTCGGTGAACTCACCTTCCACACGCACTGTGTAGGTCTGGGTACCGATATCAATCGTACCGCCAGTGACGTTCTTGTTCTCGGCAGCAATGGCCTGGCTGACCTGGGCAGCACTCAGTTCGTATGCCTCCATCTTGTTGGCATCCATATAGACGTTGATTTCACGCTGCGGAGCACCTGATATTGACACTGTGCCGACTCCATCGACACGTGCAAGTGGGTTTGCCACATTATCGTCCAATATCTTGTAGAGTGCCTGCTGGCTTTCGTGTGCCTGTGCCGACAAGATGATGATAGGAATCATGTCGGTGGAGAACTTGAACAGGATTGGGTCGTTCGCATCCGTAGGGAGCGAGTTGGAAACCATATCCAGTTTGTCGCGCACATCGTTGGTCAAGTCATCAATGTCGTATCCGTATTCAAACTCGAGGGTAAGCACTGACACATTCTCCTTTGAGTTGGATGTGATGTGCTTGAGGTGCTCCACTGAGTTCAGGGTGTTCTCGAGCGGACGCGTCACGTTGTTCTCAATATCACTAGCCGAAGCTCCGTTGTAGTAGGTCAGAATCATGATTGTATTCGTATCGATGTCCGGATACAAGTCGATAGGCAACTTCAACAGAGAGAAGAGACCCAGAATTATGACCGCAAGGAAGCAAAGGCACGTCATTATCGGGCGTTTCACCGCCCCTTCATATAAACTCATAGTATATTTTCTCTTACTTTACGACCTTTACTTCAACTCCATTTGCAAGACGTGACATACCTGCGACAACAACCTTTGCACCCGGTTCAACACCGCTGATGATTTCGTACTTGTCGCCGATATGCTTGCCAAGTTCCACCTTGTCATAGCTGACCTTTCCGTCCTTGTAAGTATAGACGTAACGGTCGCCTGCACCAACCTGCTTTACAATAGACTCGTCGGGAACGACTACGTGCTCTGCATTCTCCATTGTGATAGTGGCACGTGCAAACATTCCCGGACGCACCTTTTGGTCCTTGTTGTTGACTTTCACCTCAACTGGGAATGTGTGGGTAGCCTCGTCGATTGTAGGATATACGATAGACACTGTTCCTGTGAAACTTTCGTCAGGATATGCATCGAGTGTGACGTCGATGTCCTGTCCCACCTTTATATATCTGTAGAATGTCTCGGATATATTGATAAGCAACTTGACAGGATTGAGCTGCTCGATGGTCAGGATTGGATTACTTGAACTGTACATATCGCCGTTGTCGTAGTTGCGGGCAGTCACTACTCCGCTGACCGGTGAAATGAGCTGTGTGTTCTGCACAAGCTGCTTGTACTGAGTTGTGAGAATGTCCAGCTGCATCTTTGCATTGTCGTATTCAGACTTTGAAGCGCCTCCAACTGAATAGAGCTGGCTGATACGGTTGAATTCCACCTTTTGGTTCTCCTCCTGCAGTTTCAACTGACGGAGGTTGGATGCATCGAGCTGTACGAGCAGCTGACCTTTATGAACCTGGTCGCCAACCTCTACATAAATAGTCTCGATACGGTAAGGAGTGTTTGGGGCGATATTGTTCTTCACATCGCTCTCCACTGTTGCTGTATAAGTCTCTGTCTGTGGAATGTTCTGGACTTCAACGTCTGCAACCTTAACTTCTACTTTCTCCTTGGTTGTTTCTGAGTCCTTCTTGTCGCTGCTTCCGCAAGCAGTGAAAGTAATAGCAGAAGTCAAAGCCATTACGAATAAAACATGTTTTTTCATATCTCTATCTGTCATTTTATTATTTCAAGTATGTTTCACGTCCCAATGTATAGTCAAGTTCTGACTTGTTCACCAGATAATCATAGATGGACTGGTTGTAGGTGAGCTCTGCCTGCGTGAGTGCAACTTCGCTCTGGTTGAGTTCGAGGATTGTTCCCTTGCCCACATCATATCTCTTTGCTGCAATGGAAACAGCCTTGTCTGCCTGCTTCACTGCCTCTTTGTTGCTTTCCACCTGCACGATGCTTGATGCCATGTTGTGCATGTAACTCTGTGCTGACATTGCCAACTGGCGCTGTGTGTTCAGGCGGTTGTCCTCAAGTTCTGCAAGCTGCAGTTTGGTGGTCTTCAGCTTTGTCCAGTTTGATGCCTTGAAGATTGGAATACTTACTCCGATGGAGAATGAAGCTGAAGGCGACCAGTCGTAATCCCACACACTCCAGTTCTTGTTGTAGAGTGACTGGTATTGTCCTGTCAGCGAGAAAGACACTGTCGGCATGAAATTGGTCCTCTGTGTCTTGAGGGTGCGCTCGAGCAAGTTGCGGTTGATGTCGAACTGGCGCATTGACGAGTTGTTCTCCAATGCAGCTTCAGTGTCTGCCACCTCCGCCAAGACAAGGTCGTTCTCATAGTTCTCGAGCTTGTCGTTGATGACAACTTTGGTTTCCGGGTCGATGCCCATAAGCACCTTCAGCTGGAGTTCGGCCAATGTGAGTGATGTCTGGGTGCTTACGAGGCTTGAGTTCATGGAACGCATCTGTACCTCAGCACTAATCTTGTCGTACTCGCTTACTGACCCAACCTTGTACTTCTCGTTTACAACGTCATAGTTTTCCTTGCTGGTCTTATAGCTTTCCTGCATCACCTTGTAAGAGTCTTGCGACAACAGCATCTGATAGAAAGCCTTTGTCACCTGATTGACCAAGTCGAGGCGGGAATTGCGCGCCTGTTCTCTTGCCAACTCGATGTCAACCTTTGTCAGTTTCATGTTCTGATAGACAGCAGGAGCAAAAAGAGGAATGTTGACTGTACCTGAGAGAGCGCCTGTATTGGTGTTGTCCTCTCCCATCTTGAACTTGTTTCCTCCAAGATTCATCTCGGCAGCAAGCAGTGTGTGTTGGATACTTGCTGACGCAGTAACTTCCGGAAGCAAAGCCTGCCAAGCCTCCGTATCGGCTATCTTCTTGACTTCAATCTGTTTGTCGGCTACCTTGATTGTGGGATTCTCATCAAGGGCAATGTCGATAGCCTGCTGAAGTGTGAGGTCGAGCTGTTGGGCACTTGTATACATAGCGCTCAGCACCAAGCCTACACCTAAAAGCAATCTTTTACCTTTCATTTCTATTATATATTCTGTTTCTGATTAATTCAATACATCGTTTCTATTCGGGATGCAAAGTTACGCATTTTTTCAGGGCAAACATCCACGTTGACAAATCAAACAACGGCAGGTTCCGACCATTTAACTTTAATTACCCAAACAGTCAAACCTAATGAGTTAAAAAACGGACCAAACGACAATTTCCCATCCCGACAAAATACGATTTTAGCAAGTAACATGACTCTCTACCCTACTCTATGTCCTACTACAACTTCGACTCTACTTGCCCTACTCTACTCTTCTCGACTTTTCTTACACTATTTCCTCTACCCCACCGACAATCACACCCAGTTGCTATTCATTGTGTCGTCCGCAATTGGGACACACACCCTTACGCCGCATCTTCTCGCCGCAATAGCCACACACATACACACGGCGGATGTAGTGGAAATAAATCCAAAGCAGGACGGCTATATAAACTGCCGTTATGATGTAGCCTACATAGATGATGGTGGTCCACGAAATGACAAGATATGAAATCATGGAAATGCCAAGCAGTTCCAGTATGTAGGAAAATCCCTGAATGGTGTAGAAATTGTGATAGACCTCAATAATCATTGCCACGAACACGATAAGCGCAAGCCACACCAGGGTCATCAGCACAGCCATGACTGGAGGCAAGACCAAAGGATTGAGTGTGGGATGGAAATAGTATTCCTGCCAAAACTCTGGTGCGAAATTCTGTATTCCGGCATACAAGCAGGCAGTCAACGACACCAGAATCAATAGGAATATCGGATAGAAACTATCCATATTCTCAAACCGGAATATCTGCAGTGTATGTTTCGAACCCCGGCTAAAGAAGAAGCACAGCAATCCGAGCGCCACTATAGCAGACATCCATGTGGAACGGCTGCCAGTCAGACGGTCAATCATCTGCGAGATCATGTCATCGGGCACACAGCACTTCAGCAGTTCTTCTTCGGAAGTCCAACCCATCGTAAACTGGTCGCGCGCCACCTTCACCAGCAAAGTGTCGTTCATGTGTATGTCGGCAACGGCTATCACATCGCCTTTGTGGACCACACACGTATCTACCATCTCGTCCTCCCCAGGAAACAGGACGAGCGAATCGGCTTTGACCACGAAATTGAAGTTGTTGGTGTAATGGTGCAGCAAACGAAACTCGATGCTGTCTGCCTGCGCCTGGGTCAGTTCATACAAGGTATCCGACTTCTCTATTGCGGTAATCAATGAATCGCCCGACATCACATCGTCCCGTTCCTCTTCAGCATTGCAAGCGAAGAGAACTACAAGAACCAACAATATGACGATCTTGATACCTTTCATTTTCTGTTCCTATACTTTCGTTCCTATACCTCTGTCCCTAAACTTTTACGTCCACCACCTTCATCATGCATTGTTTGCAGTCGAAATCCAGGCGGAACCGTTTGCCGTTGGCAAGTTGCAAAAACAAGTCTGTTTCATATGTTCTGCCATTGTCAGCAGTTTTCTTGGGATTTTTGTAGCACCAGCCCAACGAATATCTTATGCAATGCTTGCAGTACATCACCGGCACACCCTGCGGATGCGACTCCTCATAAGCCGGGTCGACTTCCCCGTAGCCTTGTTCATGATAGAACTCCATTGCCTTTGCGTTGTAGACATTGCCAAGGTATGTGATTGGAGCCTTCTTGACTTCTGCGCTGACTGACAAATTACACACTGGCTTTTGTTCGGGCATAAAATTGCGAACTGACTTCTGTTCAGGCATGGCACCGGCAGCCGGCACACTAGCAATCAACTGACGTCTCCATTCCGCCAACAACGACGAGGGAATGAACCAGTTTTTCTTGTAGTCAATATTCAGTGCTCGCAATCGGTAAATCGTACCGCCCAATTTGGAGAGCTGGCGTTTGATATTGTCCGACTGATGGGTGCGTGCAAGTTCCTTCTCGCAGACTGCCTCAATGGAAGCCGACATGCCGTAGTCGTCGGTCATCGACAATCTGAATCCTTCCGGTGTTTCTGTCAGTGTCATGTCGACAGGTATGAACCTTTCAGCACTGTCACCCTGCAGCACATCGTCGAATGCCTTGTCGTAATTGCGGAAGATACGCATCTTTGGCTGCAGGTTGCGTGGCATCTCACGCGGATACAGCCGTCCGTTCTCCACCTTGTTTATTCTGAATCCGAAAAGTTTGCCTGTCTTGTCGATAAAGCACAAGCCATCGCCGTTGGCAAATGGTTTGATGCCAGCCACAGTGAAACAATTCGGGTGAATTTCCTTCACTGTTCCCATCTCCTCTCCCATTGCTTTGGGAGTTTCGAACGAGAAGATACGTTCATTGCGGCCATAAAGGAAATAGCTTGTGAACCCGCGGTTAAAACTCTTGTTCACGTCCGGCTGGAACTTCAGGTCAACCTGTCCCACTGATGCGCGGACATATTCGCTGGGTTGTGAACGTACTATCATATTCAGAGCCTCGCTGTAAGCCGCAGTCACATTCTTTACATAATCTACGTCTTTCAGCCGCCCTTCAATCTTGAACGATGTGACTCCTGCATCAATCAATTTCTGCAACGAACCGATTTGGCACAAGTCCTTGAGCGAAAGCAAGTGTTTGTCCTTCACCACAACAGTTTCTCTCACGTCACGTCCCCTTCGGGATTGCTGCACAAGGTCGAACGACATACGGCAGACCTGTGCACACTCGCCTCTGTTGGCACTTCTGCCGAACAGACATTCGCTGGCATAGCAATGTCCGCTCAGACTGACACACAGTGCTCCATGCACGAACGCCTCAAGTTTCACGTCCGGACACTGTTGGTGTATGGTCTGTATTTCCTCCAGCGACAGTTCGCGAGCCAACACCACCTGATCATATCCCCAATCACGCAACTGGCGCACTTTCTCCGGAGTACGGTTGTCCATCTGAGTGCTGGCATGGAGTGGGATGGGTGGAATGTCGAGTTTTTTCAATGCCATGTCCTGCACTATCAGAGCGTCCACATGGATGTCATAGAGTTGGCGGACAAGAGTCTCGACATCGTGCAGTTCACTGTCCTTAAGGATTGTGTTGACAGTGGCATAAACCTTGGCAGCAAACTGATGGGCATAATCCACCAGCCGCTTTATATCCTTCAAACTATTGCCCGCAGCCTCGCGCGCCCCATACTTCGGAGCACCAATATACACCGCATCAGCACCATGGCGGATTGCCTCGATGCCAATGTCTGCATTACGTGCTGGAGCCAACAGTTCTAACTTAATCATGAATGTCGTCTATATTATAAGGTGTAGTCTGGTAGACATAATAATTCAGCCAGTTGGTGAACAACAGGTTTCCGGTTGATCGCCATCTCACCACAGGTCCCTTGTCGGGGTCATCGTCCTTGTAGTAGTTCTTAGGCATCTGTATCGGCAAGTTCTTTGCGAGGTCACGCTTATATTCTGCATCCAATGTGAGCGGTGCATACTCCGAGTGTCCCGTGATGAAGAAGTCGCGTCCGCCTCGGGCAGTGACAATATGTACTCCTGCTTCGCCCTCGCCCATTGATATTATCCTCAATCCCGGCACTGCCTTTATCTCGCCGGCATCGAGGGTTATGTGTCGGCTGTGCGGCACATAGAACTCATCGTCGAAACCTCTGAATATAGGCAGCTGTGGGTCAAGCGCATGATGGCGGAACACACCGAACACTTTCTCCGATGTGGCATGTTTCTGTATTCCATAGAAATGATACAGTCCAGCGAAAGCAGCCCAACAGATGTAGAGGGTTGATGTCACATTGCTGTGTGCCCAGTCCATCACCTCCTGCAGGTCGTTCCAGTAGGTCACATCCTCATATTCCATGCCCTCCAGCGGAGCCCCGGTAATGATAAGTCCGTCATACTTCTTGTACTTCATGTCTTCAAAATCATGATAGAACGCCTTCATGTGTTCCACCGGAGCGTTCTTCGACGTATGGCTCTTTATCTTCATGAACTCTATCTCTATCTGCAGAGGAGTGTTCGACAGTATGCGGACAAAATCCGTCTCTGTCGTTATCTTTATCGGCATCAGATTGAGTATTGCTATCCTCAGCGGACGAATATCCTGGTTAAGCGCACGCGTGGTGTTCATAACAAAGATATTCTCTTTCTTGAGCAACTCAATTGCCGGAAGTCTGTCTGGAAGTTTTAATGGCATTTATGTTCTCCTTTCTTTAACTTCATCTTTAGCCTCACATATAACCACAGCGTGCCTGAGGGTCTCAGGCACGTCTGTTTCCGTATCGTTTACCAAATGTTTACTCGTTTGTCCTTCGGAATGAACATCGGGTCTTTCTCGGTGATTCCGAATGCCTCATACCATGCATCTATCTGAGGAAGTGCTCCGTTCACGCGCCATTCGCCAAGTGCATGAGGGTCGATGGTAGTGAGTCGGCGCATCTCTTCCTTGGTGATGTTCTGTGCCCACACTCCTGCGTAGGCAATGAAGAAGCGCTGCTCAGGTGTGAGTCCGTCGATGGTTTCCAACGGCTTGTCCTTGGTCGCATTCTTGAATGCTGTGTATGCAATCTTCAGTCCTCCGTGGTCAGCGATGTTCTCGCCCTGGGTCAGTTCGCCGTTGGCATGCAAGCCTGGCAGCACCTCGATATTGTTGAAGAAATCCACCATCACCTTGGTGTGTTCCTTGAACTTCACGTCATCGCCTGCAGCCCACCAGTTGTTGAAGTTACCTTCCTTGTCGAACTGACTGCCCTGGTCATCGAATCCGTGAGTCATCTCATGGCCAATCACCACACCGATGGCACCATAGTTGAAGGCATCGTCGGCAGCCATGTCGAAGAACGGATACTGCAGGATTCCTGCCGGGAAGCAGATTTCATTGGTAGTCGGGTTGTAGTAGGCATTCACCGTCTGTGGTGTCATATACCACTTGTCGCGGTCAACCGGTTTCTTGTAGTTCTTGTCCACCTCATCCTTCACATACCATACAGAGATGTCCTTCATCAGTTCATAAAGGGTCTTCTCCGGGTTGATGTCCATTTTGCTGTAGTCAATCCACTTGTCGGGATAACCGATCTTCACACGGAAGGCATTGAGTTTCTCCTTTGCCCTCATCTTGGTGGAATCGCTCATCCAGTCCTGCTGGTCGATGCGTTCAGCCAATGCAGTCTGCAGATTCTTCACGAGTTGAACCATACGTTCCTTGTTCTCCGAGGGGAAATACTTCTCAACATACATCTGGCCCACAGCCTCGCCAAGGATGCTATTGACCGAAGCAACCGAACGCTTCCAGCGCGGTTGCATCTGCTGTTTGCCCGACATCACACGTCCATTGAAATCGAACGACTCAGCATAGATCTTATCACCAAGCAAACTTGATGCACCGTCGAGCAAGTGCCATTCCATCCAGTCCTTCAACTCACGTTCAGATGTTTCGTTGAGTATTGCCACTGCCTCCTTCACTGCCTCGGGCTGACCTACTGACAGAGAATCGAGACCGGTGATAAGTATTGACTCGAAGAACTCGTCCCAGTCGAATCCAGGATAATCCTTCTTGAGTGCGGCAAACGACATCTTGTTGTAGTTCTTGGCAGGATCACGCAACTCCACCCTACTCCGTGAAGCCACTGCCATGCGGTGTTCCACATTCCACACAGAGTTCATCTTGCGTGTAGCAGTCTCCTTGTCATCGCCGATCAGCTGGAACATCTTCACGATATGTCCTTTGAAAGCCTTGCGGATATTCTCCATTGCAGGGTCATCGCTCACATAATAGTCCTTGGTACCAAGCGAAAGTCCGCCCTGACCAATCTCCACCATATTCATGTTGCTGTTCATCATGTCGGCGCCGATACCCGATGCAATCAGATGGGAACCGCCATAAATCTGCTGTTTGTTCATGTAGCTGAGGATTGCGCCACGCGAATCGAGGTCCTCAATCGCCTTCATGTCGGGCACGATAGGCTTGTATCCGTCCTTGTTCTGACGAGCAGAATCCATACTCATCTTATAGAGGTCGCCTATCTTCTGTGCGATACTTCCTCGCTCATTGTCCTGAGCCGACAGTTCTTCGATAAGAGACTTTATCTGCTCCTTGTTGTTTTCTGCCACAACATCGAAGCTTCCGAAACGTGAATATTCAGAGCTCAGCGGATTGTTCTTCATCCATCCGCCGCAGGCATACTGATAAAAGTCAGTACCCGGAGCAACCGAATCATTCATGTTGTCCAATTTAATACCTATGCCAAGTTGATTATTCTGGCATGAACCTAATGCAATAGCCATAACCATCAATGATGTTAGTTTTTTTAAACCCATAGAATTCCTGTTTGAATATGTAATTTCAATGCAAAGATACAACAAATATTCGTAATACCCAAACAGATACACAAACTAATCAAAATGCAGCCACCTCTTTCACATTCCATAAGCCAGTCTGCCCACTGGAAATATCGTTCTGCCAAATAAGAGTACAAGCGTTCGAAGAAAGCACAAGAGCTAGGGGCTAGCCCTCTCCGAGGGCGTTAAAGCGAGCGTGGGCTTGTGGGCTGTAAAATAAATGAGAGCTGCATACATTGCGAGCTGGCGCTCGAATATCATCGCCTGCGCTCTCGGAGAGAGCTGACTCCTATTCTGCACTCAAACCAGCCCACCCATCCGGAAAGATTCGTGATATTCGTGTTCGAAACAAAGCAGATTCATGTTCAATCGCTGTCATTTCGCCCCTCGAATTCGCCTTTCCACCTTAATGTAAGTTAAATATCACATCTTGTCACGAAATTATTCACCTGATTATAACGCATGTAAATAAATTCCGCTAATTTTGCAGCGTCTATCATCAGACGATGCCTTCGGGCTGAGATTGAGATAGATGTACATAATGGCGTTTACGCGACGCTGTGTTTGAGACGTTCTGAATTCTCGCAAAATTCAAAAGCTATTGTCTTGAATGTAGCAACGGTAGATGTCCCGGGTGTGATTACATCAATCCTGTTGAGACCTTGTAAACATGAAATGTACCCATGGTTGGGTACGCTCGAGTGTATTATATGGGTCTCTTTAGGGAAATGTCATTCATATCGGCGTGGGCTCTTCGTTGCCTGTTCAACAATAGCAGGTAATGCGAGAGCCTCAGAACGTGGAACGGACAATCAGAGGATTCCACGTCTCTTATTATCCGATTCCAAAGCACTTATGTAGATTATATAGAATAATGTAAGATTAGAATATATATATTTGATTATGAAGAAAAAGTATTTATTTATGAGTGCAGCTGCCATCATGATGGCTGGCTGTGCAAGTGACGACCTCGTTGGCGACGCAACTGTTTCCAACGGAGAAACTCCGATTGCGTTCAGCATGAATACACCGAATGCAACACGTACAATCACAAATGGCACATACACAGAAAGCGATGCCGCAACTAAACTCGGCAGCATGTTCATCGTTTGGGGTGAGAAGAACGAGAAAGACGGAACAAAGGCTACTGCAGCCAATACCGTCTTCCAGAACTATGTTGTGACGTATACTGCTAGCACAGCAAACACCACTTCCAGCAACACTAATAACTGGGAGTATGTGGGTATTGACCATGCCGATTTCGACACGAACGTAAAGAGTACCATCGGTGCTGGCAAGGCACAGACTATCAAGTATTGGGATGACAATGCAGAGAGCTACACCTTTACTGCAGTGTCGGCTCTTCGGAGTGATATCAAAGACGGAAAGGTTATAATCACGAAGACAGAAAGCGATGGACAGACATCATCTTCCGCAGATGGAGTTTATGCTAAGGGCTACTCCATTGACGTAAAGTCGGGTGCGAGCACTGGCAATATCTATTATGCTGACCGTGTAAACATCGCAAAGGGCAACGGCTATGACCATAAAGCTGTACAGATGACCTTCCGCAACTTCCAGTCGAAGATCCGCTTCGGTATCTTTGAGACAGTGCCAGGATATAAAGTGGTGATTACAGGAATAAAATATACAGGTGAGAGTAATACGGAGGTTGAGAAAAAATCTACTGATACTGAAAAAGGCTTTGGCGTAAATGGTAGTTTCGTTGTAGCTGGCGATAACACCAAGTACACCGTTACTTATGTAGCTTCCGGCGATGATGAAAACAAGGCACAGGTTAGTGTTGCTGATAACTCTGCAACGCAGACTTACTATAGCACTACAGGTAACAAGTGGCTCAGCACCTCTTGGACAAGCACTACGGAAAACTCTTGCATCGGTGAGACATCCACAGGTGCAACCTTTGAAGATTACACTACCATTCTTCCAAACCCAAGCAACACAACAAATCTGAAGTTGCAGGTTAAGTATGAACTCTATTCAGAGGATACAGGCGAGAAGATAGAGGTTGGTTACAAGACCGTAGAGGTTCCGGCTGCATACTGCCAGTGGAAGAGCAACTACGCTTACACATACCTCTTCAAGATTACCGACAAGTCAGCAGACCTCTATCCTATCACCTTCGACGCTTGTGTGGTTGAGACAGAGACAGGCAATCAGGAGACCATCACTACTGTCAGCAAACCAAGCATCACAACTTACGTGAAGGGTAAGACAGCAAGCGATGAATATGCTGGAAGTGACGTAATCTACGCTTATGCACAAGACGGAACAGTTACAAAAATGACTTCAACTAACATGAAGCTGTATAAAGTAACTGCAACAGACGGTTTCGCAATCACAGAGGCTTCTGTTAAACATGCACTGGAGCATACAAATGTAACTACAAAGGTTAAAGCTGAAGAAATTACCTCTGGTAATGACGCTCCTTCTTACGAGGCAATCCCACGCGAGGATACAGGTAACCGTACAATCACAGGAATGAAATGGACTGCAGCTGCTGGTACTACTTATGCAATTGAGTACATCAAGACAACAACCGCGTCAGGTGAAGGTAGTTCTTCAACTACAACGAAGTACTACAAGATTGTTAAGGTTGCTTCAGGTAGCTAATTAGACAAGACAAACGAAATAACAAAATAGTTTTTTTCATAACACAAAGAAATTATTTATTTACTTATGTTGATTGGAGCCTCTGGTGCGTGAGCATCGGAGGCTTTTTTTGCGAAAGCATCTCCTAAAGCAAAGGACTTACCGTCCGGATGGGACGAGCAGGTAAGCGGGCTGTAATAGAAGCACAAGCGTTAGACAAGCGTACAAGCGCTAGGAGCTAGCTCTCTCCGAGAGCGTTAAAGCGAGCGTGGACTTGTGGGGTGTAAAACAAGTGCGATGCAAACATTGCGAGCTGACGCTCGAGTGCAATCGTCTACGCTTTCGGAGAGAGCTGACTCCTATTCCGCGCTCAATCCAACCCACCCATCCGTACAAAATCCCCAAACGCATGACAAAATCAGAAATGTTAAATCCGGGAGAAATTCGTGCTTTGCAGTGAGGGAGACAAGACCCGCAAATCTGCCCGTTTTATTCTCCTGGCCAGAGAAATTTATTTTCCTAGTCAGAGAAAAAATTTTTTCCAGTCAGAGAAAAAAAACTGGGTAATCGGGGGCAATAAGAAGGGTGAAAAGGCAGGGCTTGTAAATATCATCAAAATGTCGTATTCAGCTGACTGATTTCAAACGAGAAGAAACACGAAGGAAGGTCGATAATAAAGATGAGGAAGGTCGATAATCAAGCAAAGGACGCTCGACAGTCAAGCAAAGTAATGGCAACAATCAACCAGAATTTGGCATAAACAAGAAGAAGTTGCGGAAGTCATGCAAGTGCTTCCAAATAAATATTGTATATTTGCGCTTGTAAAGTTGGGAAAGTTCGACCAATGTCATCTCATACGTCAAACCATTGAGACTTCGGATGTAGCAGGAGGCGGTGCCGAATTGTTTCTGTACCAGTCGGGTTATCTCACCATCAAAGACTACAAAATGGATGTGTACACTCTTGGATTCCCGAATCAAGAGGTAAGACAAGCACTCTACGACACAGTACTGCCTGCACTCACCCTTCGGAAGATTGGCGAAGTACAATCCATACAGTCAGACCTCATGCTTGCTCTGCAGTTGGGCAACATCGATGATGCAAGGACTGCACTGAAGGCACTCATTGCCGATGTGCCATACAGCAACAAGAAACTAGCATCGATGGGAATGGAGGGGCGCTACCGACTCATCATGAGCACCATATTCAATACCATCGGCTGCCGAGTGGAAGTGGAACGCATGCTCGCAACCGGCAGGATAGACATGGTGGTGGAAGTCACCAACTACATCTATGTGCTGGAACTGAAACTTACGAAAAACGGTGGGATTGTAGCTGCCGAGAGACAAATCAGAGAAAACAAATACACTGAACCATTCAAGGCGAACAGGCGCAAAACAATCGCCCTGGCCATCGAATTGGACGACCAGGGCAAAGGACTCATCGATTTGAAAAGTGTCGAAGCATAAGGCTTAGGCAACAGCAGTAGAATTTTCGTCTACAAAGGACTAATTACATACGTCTTGCCGGGCTTCGTTTCCAAATCATATTCATATACTGTCGGGATGTTGGCTTTGACGCCCTCATCCACACGAGGCTGCTGAAGCGGTTGCTTGACCACAGCGGAAGCAAGCAATGCATTCGGGCATTCGCCTTCTGCAGCCTTCATTCCTTTGGCTTTCAACGGCACATACGAACGGATGCGCATAGTTCCACCGATAGAGGAATAGACCTTGGCTGCATTGAGTTTGCCCCCACTCCACTTCATGTCGACCACGAATCCTCCGCGGGCTGCAAGTCCTGTCACCTCGCCGTCTGCCCAATCATCAGGCAAGGCGGGAAGGAAATGCACGGCACCGTCGTGACTCTGCAGGAGCATCTCGGCAATACCGGCAGTCACACCGAAGTTGCCGTCAATCTGGAAAGGCGGATGTGCATCAAAGAGGTTTGGATATGTGCGGCCGTCCTTCGTCGAAGAGTGCTTGGTTTCTATGGCTGGCAACAAATGCAGCATATTACTTATAATCTTGAAGGCATGGTTCCCGTCGAGCATGCGTGCCCAGAAATTGGTCTTCCAACCAAGGCTCCAGCCTGTAGCCATATCGCCACGTTGCTTCAGTGTGTTGGCTGCGGCATGGAACAGTTCGGGGTGAGTGAACGGAGAGATTTGGTTTGACGGATACAAACCATAGAGATGGGAGATGTGCCGGTGTTCGTTCTTCGGGTCGTCGGCATCAGCAATCCATTCCTGCAACTGTCCGTACTTGCCTATCTGCATTGGCGGAATCTGACCAAGCAATGCCTGCATATCCTTGCGCTCTGCCGCGTCCACATTCAGTATCTCCGATGCATGGATGGCATTCGACAAGACATCGAAAGCAATCTGATTGTCCATCGTGCACCCTGCAGTGACGGCTGTGCTCTTTCCCATAGGTCCTTGTTCGGGACTGACCGAAGGCACCGTCACCTTCCACTCGGTGCCGGGAAGGGTCTGCATATAGTCGAGATAGAACTCTGCTGCGCCTTTCAGTACCGGATACCACTGCTTGAGGAAGGACTTGTCGCCAGTGTAAAGATAGTGTTGCCACAGATGGGTGGAGAGCCAGGAACCGCCATTGGGAAACATTCCCCACTGTGCACCGTCCACTGGTCCTGCTATGCGCCAGATGTCAGTGTTGTGGTGAGCCATCCAGCCTCTGCATCCGTACATCTCACGGGCAGTCTTGGCACCGGTCTCGCTCAAGTCCTTGATGAGAGAAAAAAGCGGCTCAGTGGTTTGGTTCAAGCGTGTAACCTCTGCGGGCCAGTAGTTCATCTCCGCATTGATGTTGATGGTGTATTTTCCGTCCCATGGTGCATTGCGATTGTCGTTCCACACTCCCTGCAGATTAGCGGCCTGTCCACCGGGCTGCGATGAGGAGATGAGGAGGTATCTGCCGTAGTTGAACATCAGTGCAACCATTGCCATGTCTTTGCTCCCCACAAACTTGTCGAGTCGCTGGTCGGTAGGCAACTGCGAATTGCCGTCGGTAGGAAGTGTCAGTGTCACATTGCCGAACTGCTTGCGGTAGGCATCCACATGACGTTTCTCCATTTGGGCATAGTCGTACTTGCTTGCTTTGTCGAGACAATCGGCATTCTTCTGCGATGCATTGCCCGACACATCGTGGTAGTTCACGAAGTTGGTGGCAGCACTTATGATGATGGTTGCTTCCGTGGCATTTTTCACTGCGCCATTGGGCTTGCCGCCATTGGATTCGTTGCCGGTGATTATCTGCACATCGCCATCAGTCCTCACCTCTGCCACACATTCGGCAGTGAGGGCGGACTTTATCCCTTCCTGGTCCTGTCCCTTCACAGTCAGCACGAGTCCGTCTGCTTTGGGTGCAACCTGATGATCGAACGGAGCATCAAGACGGAAAGAGAAGGACAGACTGCCTGCCTTGCTCGCCTTGATGTGGCATACCACTACCCCATCGGCCAGAGAGGCAAAGGTGGTGCGCTCGTATTTCACGCCATTGAGGGTAAAGGTAGTGCGCGACAGCGCTGTCTGCAGATCCAATTCACGACAGAACCGTTGGGGGTCACCATCTTCATCCATCGTGATGTGCAGGTTTGCCATCGGCAGGAAACGCATGCCATGGGGACCAGGCAGAAAGTTCTTGTTGATGATATCCGCAGCCTTTTCCTCCTTGCCGTCGAATATCAACTGGCGGACTTCCGGCAACAGCGCCAACGACTTGTTGCTGTTGTTGTTGTGTGGTCCGCCGCTCCAGAAGGTCTCCTCGTTGAGTTGGATATTCTCTTCCTTCGCGCCACCATACACCATTGCTCCCATGTGGGAATTTCCTATCGGCAATGCCTCCAGCCAGTGGTCGGCCGGGGCATCATACCATAATCTTGTAGAATTGTCGGTCTTCACGTCCTTGGCTGTCATTGCCGAAGCAAGACAAAATGCCATCAGAACTACTGCCAACCATCGTTTTTCCATATTCATTGTCATGTGATAAAAGATTTAGAATAATGGGCTGCCGCACCAGTAATCCGAAGGGCAGCCATATCAATCATTTCATGCTGGCATCACTTCGCCAGATATTTCTTGACGTTCTTGATATAGATTCCGTGTGTCGGAGTCTGATTATTTGGTGAACTGCCACCAGTCGAAGGCAAAGAGTTTGCCGCCCTTGTTGCCCTTGAACACGAAGTAAATGTCGTGCTTGCCGGTTATGGGTGATGTAACGGCAGTGGTGAGTGTCTGCCACTTTTCCCAACCTCCGGTATGGGGAACGGCAAGCGAAGCCACCAGTGTGCCGCCTGTCGAGTCGGCATGCACTTCAATCGTTCCGCCCTGCAGAGCGCTGGCTACTGCAGCGGTGAACTGGCGCGGACTGGCTGTGCCGAAATCCACCTCACGTACTTTGATATAGTCTTCGGTGTTGATTTCTGAGATATACACGCCTGTCTCATCGTTCCACTCGGACTTCACACCCTTGGAGTCGGCTATGGTCTCTGCCTCAGTGCGCTGGTAGGGATTGAGCGTGCCTATGGGTGTTACTCCCTCACGAGTGTGGTGGATGATGGGGAACGTGCCATCGGCATTGAACTTGAACTCCTCGATTGCCACGCTTCTGCCGAAGCCTCCACCCAACTTGCCGGTATGATAAAAGAAATAGGAATTGCCCTTGAAATCCACCACTCCGCAGTGATTGGTGAACGAGCCTGTGTCCTCCAGCGGCATTATCTCGCCCACGTACTTCCACGGACCGAGGGGTTTCTTGCTCATGGAGTAAGCGATATGTTCGGGCACACCGCCTGCAGCATAGAGCATGTAGTAGTTCTTGCCGCGCTTCATCATCCAGGGACCTTCGGTGTATGTGTCCTTGTACTTCACGTTCCTGTCACGCTTCTCGGCATCGGGTGAGCCAAAGCCCTCAATGGTCTGGGTTATCTTGCCCACCTCGCCTTTGTCGTCTGCCTTCTCCTTGTCCTTCACTCCGCCCTTGAAACTTATCATGTCCTCGTTCAGCAGTGCGTAGTAGAGATGTGGATTGCCCCAATATAGGTAAGCCTGTCCATCGGTGTCAATTAAAACTGTCGGATCGATATTGTCCCACGACCCATTGTCGAAGAGCGGTTTGCCGAGAGCATCCCTGAACGGGCCAATAGGAGTGTCGCCCACAGCCACGCCAATGGCCATGCCGCCGCTCAACTTGGAGTGGGCACAGACATACCAGTAGTACTTGCCGTTGCGCTCGATGGTCTGCGCAGCCCATGCCCTGTCGTCAGCCCAGGAGAATGACGAGAGATTGAGCGGAGCACCATGGTCGGTCCAGTTCACCATGTCAGTCGATGAGTAGACACGCCATTCGTTCATCCAAAAGAAATCGGCACCGTCCTCGTCGTGTCCGGTGTAGACATACATGCGGTCGCCAACCACCATAGGCGCTGGGTCGCTGGTCAGTTGTGTCTGTACGATAGGGTTCTGTGCGAATGCCGCACCATGGAATGCCATGCCCATACAAAGGGCTACCAAAGGATTGCGTTTCATCATTGTTTCCAAATATTCAATTGTTATTAGTTATTTCAGTTACAAAGTTCGGAATAAATAATCAGACTAATTGTATTTCAAGTACCAAAAATTTTAGGCAACGAAACATTCTGCGCTATAAGGCTGAATTCAAGCAATTTTCAGGACGGTTCTCCAGTTCACGGAAAGCAGAACACATCATGCCTCTCCAGTTTCCACAAATAGGCCGTGCGAACTTGCAAAGTCTTCAAGCAGTTTTGCAAGTGATTAGAAACTACAGTCAAAAGCTCCATGTCGTTTTGCATGAAGCCTCTGATTGCGATCAATACCTTCATGTCGTTTTGCAAGTAACTAGAAACTGAGAACAATGCCTTCTTCAGCTATTGCAAATGACTAGTGATTGTAGTCAGAAGATTCATGCATTTTGCATCATCGTGGGCTGACAGAGGAGGCACACTGCAAGAATACTCTTTATCAATTTCATTGGTAATGGTTGGTTATGTTTGGAACTATTATGAATCTACGAAATATAACATCCGCCTCATCCGTCTGCAACGCCTTCACTCCCTTGGAGGAAGCGATGGTCTCAGCTTGTTGACGTTTGTAAGGATTGAGCGTTGCAATAAGGCATATCATAGATTCAGAAATATTTTTATTGCTGTCCGCTAAAACTTTTTGAGCATAAAAAAGATAGGGCTGGATTCCTCGCTTGGAATTCAGCCCTTTTAGTTACTTTTGTTTTTGCAAATAAAACACGTAACTATGAACAAAGGTACACATTTTAACGGACAGC
>CAVHYP010000017.1:0-19887 GCA_963640465.1 Bacteroidaceae bacterium
TGATACGCTGGGACGGTTTACCCAACCTGCCATCCCGTTCATTTTCGTTCACCCCACATCCATAAATATTCACTCCACGTTCACTTTCGTTCATGAAAAATCGTGATTCTCGGGTGCGGTTTCTCATGCTGTACAACTATAGGTCCTCATGCTGTACAACTATACAACCTCATGCTGTACGTTCATACAACCTCATGCTGTACGTTCATACAACCCCATAATACAGGTTGTCATGAGGCTTTGAAATCGGTCGTTGTGGGTCCTTGCGTATTCCAGTCAATACCTGTTCACCAATTCCGGTGATATCCGTTTGCCCGTTTGTAATATTCAGTATCTGCAGCATTGTTTCCTTCAGTTTGCTCCAAAAAGTTCTTGTTCCATTGTTTTATGTGATAGTGTAAACGTTTTGGTGCCGCTGTAGCGGCTTTTTGGTACCATGCGTAGCGGATGGGTGATACCGCAGCTTAGCGGTGTAATGGTACTGGTATCTGTATCAAATACCCGATATATACGTGGTTGGAGGGTATTCCAAATATGATGTGGTGTTGCATTGGCTCACTTCTTCCTTACTTCTTGACTGTTATACATGTCCAATTCCATGAATTTTTCTTCTTGTTATGGTCGTATGCAATGAGTGCTTTGACTCGTTCTTTGTTCTTGATGTTGTATTTTTGTATTACAACAGGAGATAGGAAACAGGGACCGACTGGGGAATTCAAGAATGCATATTCGTTATTCTCTCTTTTGCTTATAGTACCCTCTGTCTCTTTTATGTAGGTGAGGGCGTTCGGTAATGTGGCTTTTAGGGCATTGAGTATCTTTGGCTTGCCATCTGTTTCTTTGATGTAGTTGATTCTCAATATTGAACCGACTGAAGTCTTAATCCGTAATTTGTAAGACATCTTTTTCTCTGATCCGTAAATCAATGTTGTACGATGGGTGCTGAGGTCGATGTATGTCACTATTGCAATAGCTTCTTCTGCTCCTTCGCAAAGTATTTGATTCGTTATTCCCATGTAGTCGATTGAAGCATTTCCGTTTGGTAAGGTTGTGTCAATCCATGGTTGATGTATCCAGTTGGTTACCTCGTAAGGCAGTTTCCAACCTTGCGATACATAGCAACGTGTAATGGCATCTATGTGGAATTTCGCTTTGTCAAGTTGGTTGGCTTGGATGTATATAGTTGCAAGCTTTATTCTTACTTTGCCTAGGAACGTTTCTTTGGCTTTGCAATGAACTGCGCGAAGGAGGCATGCCAATTGTTTTTCCTTATTGTGTGTGAATATGTCACTCAATAGTTGCCATACCCAAAATTCTGTTGACTTCTTTCTGGCGAATGGAATAATTGCGTTCAGTGCTTCGTCGGCGTTATCACCAAGTTTGAGTAGTAGTTTGCCATAGTAGTAGCCGGTGTATAACATTTGGGGATGGTTTGTCATCAAACTATCCAACTTTGGCAGAAACTCTTCAATTCTCCCGTTGTCGTTCTGATTCAATAGGGCCTTGGACTTTGCTATGAATGCACGTTCTGCCAATGTCATAAGCTTTTGTCCGCCTTGTGTTTCAAATGGAGTATAATCTTCGGGGAGAAGATTGTCCAAATCCCACCAGTCAATGAAGTCTATCATCTCGTCCCATGATTCAAACTTGATGTATGTCTGGAGTAGAAATGAATGTCCTCGTGAAGGTCGGCACTGATAATCCTTCAATCTATGATAGAATGCTGATAACTTGGAATTAGCTTCAGTATCAGTCGGATAAATGTGTTTCTTGGTGAATGCCGCAATTTGAAACTCTACATTGCTGTAAATCATACTGTCGTTGTCAACCGACAGTAAATCAAGATCCTTTAGCTCGTCGAGATGCTCTGTCAGTTTCGTAAAATCTCCGACCTCTGCATCAGCTTTTATAATGTAATACAGAGCCCATCCCAAAGCTCTTTGAGCCCAAGGCGAATTTGTTTCTGCCGTACAGTTGTCTTGTGCAAGTTTATAAGCTTCCTGGACTTTTCCGGCTTTACACATATCGGTAATAACTTTAATCTCAGTCATACTTACTCTATGAAATTGTTACATATTTCATTAATCAAGGCTTTCAATTCGTTGTCATCTGTGCCTGTCATGGACATTGGTTTTGCATAAGTGACAAATCCGTCACTATTGACATATATCTTTATGTATGAGAATATTCCACAAGTCCTCATGTAATAATTTACACTATAGTCCTCGGCATTTTCTATGACATTAGTCATCTGTATTGACAAACTGTCGCACGCGGACTTTATCAGATGGAATAATTTCTCGTGTATCTCGTCTGACGGATGATAATTGAAGACAAATGGCCATACTCTTTCGTCATTCAGCATTAGCAGTATTTGTGTGGTGTGAGTGGTAGTCTTGAAATTTTTGGCTGGCAGAAAGATTCCACCGGCTTTGTAGTTGATGTCATATCGTTCTGTTCCGTCAGGTGTCTGAACCTGATATATTTCCAAATATGGTTTGCTTTGTACGCATACTACATGGTATGGCGTACCTTCCATGTTGTGTACAATACATTGATACTTTGCTCTCAGGAATGAGTCGGTTTGTGTATCGTGGTAAGGTGTGTCAGTTACAACATCTGTAATTCTGCACTTCGGTTCTATGTTCTTGCATTTTTGAATGGGGTCAAAACGAAATTTTGAGAAAGGTGTAATGTGGGGAAGATTGGTGATGTAAAGCGTCTTTTGGGCTCGGGTTGTTGCTGTATATGCCCACCTCAGGCAATCGTCATTGAGACCTGTTCTGTCCGTATAGTCTACAAAGACAGTTGCCCACTCTCCGCCCTGACATTTGTGCCCTGTAACGGCGTAACCATACTTTGCTCTAATTGCATTATAGAAGACATCGTTGATTAGTGCATCTCCAAATGCTTCTGAACCTTGCTTAAGACCAGGATGCCTCATACAGAAATTTATGTAAAGTGCCCTGTTCTCGTCTATTGATATTGAAGCAGAATCGCTAGTCAGTAGATCTTCCAGAAGCATACATGACATAGGATTGCCCATGCAGTCAGTTACTTTCACTTGGATAAAGTTAAGAGTGATAACGATACGTTTTTTTTCTTGCCCGATTTGTGCATATACAGGAGCTGATTGCTGAATCCTGTCGCCCACAGATAAAACAGGGATAAATTCTCCGTTCATACGTCCCAATCTGTAATCGTTTTGAGTGATTAGCAAAATGTCATTTACCTGAATTGGAACATCTTTCCCATACAAAGATTTTCGGATTTCTTTATTATACTCGGTTGCGGCACGATTTGAATAACATATCACCACACTGTCGTGTTTGCCGGATTCTTTGCGGTAGTTCAGGTATGTATTAAGAAAATCCTCTGACTTTAATGTCTCTACATCTCCTTTCTTTTCTTCAAACACCAAGTGATTGCGTTTCTCCGTTTTGAGAAGATCACGAATCATCATCGCATTTTTCAGAATAACGCTATCGCCTTTCTGCCTAAGAACCTCTGTAAGTTCAGCGGTAACCACCTTTAGACCTTTTGTCGTAAAGAAGACCGGATTCAATGCATTAGATACATTTTCCCCAACCGGTGGTAGCTGTGCTGGATCTCCAACAAATATCACTTTTCCTCCAAATGCTGGTCGTGCAAATGTGAATAGATCATCCATTAGATTGTCGGTGCCAAAGACAAACAACTCGTGTTCTATTTTCCTTGAACACAGCATGGATGCCTCGTCTATGATACAGACAAGTTTTCCACTATGCTCATTCTGAATAACGGGGAATACAAGTTTGTATTCAGAGTTTGCGATATCTCTTACGTCCTTTGCCTTTATGCATGCTTTGCCATATATAGCTTTGTGAATGGTGGATGTGATTTTCCCAGTTTTGGCATGAAGCACTCTGGCTGCCCGTCCTGTCGGTGCCATCAACACTACTTCATTCATTTCTTCAAGATAGTCCGCTATGACTTTTACCATCGTTGTTTTGCCCGTTCCGGCATATCCTCGAAGGATGAAAACAGAAGCATCACTTTTCATGAATACCTTTATCTGTTCAAACACTTTGTTTTGTTGTTGGGTTAACTCCATATTCACTGTCATTGTCATTTCTCTTTGTTTGCATACATGTGATATCCATTGAATGGCAATATGTCAATGTCTTTCTTCGGTTATCGCAATCTGTTGATATTGTTGTACACAAAGGTGTGAAATTTTTTTCTGTCTTGCAACATTTAGTGTGAAAATGTATGCAAAACAGAGTGTATCAGATGGATTTTGATCTATAAGAAGTAATATTCTGTTTTCTGAGATGCTGGTTGTTATGGTCTTATCTCTTGTGTGTTTTTAGTCGTGGTAGGGACGAGGGCGGGTATCTATTCAATGCGAGCTGACGCTCGAGCGTTGTAGTAAACAAAAACCGGAAAAAACTCCCGATCCGGTTCGTTCGCACTTCGTGCTCATGCCGCTGTGGTTCCGTCGCCGGCTTAGGAGAGCAAGCTCTCCACTCCAGCATCATAACCCCACCGCCAGTGGCTTCGCCACCACCGAACCGCTTCGAGCGATAAACCTGCTGTGCAGCAAATAAACCACGTGCGGCATGAATGTTTTGCGTTTTATGTTTTGGGTTGCTATGCAGAGGAACTGTATGATACGCTTAATTCATGCATAACGTATTATTCGTTCAAAAGTGCTCGACAAGCGTAAAAGCGCTAGGAGCTAGCTCTCTCCGAGAGCGTTAAAGTGAGCGCGGAAATTAGTGGGCTGTAAACATTGCGAGCTGTGCTCGAGCGTCATCGTCTACGCTCTCGGAGAGAGCTGGCTCCTATTTTTCCGTTCTTTGACTTATTGGAACAGTATTGCGCTCCTAGCGCTTTTACACTTGTCGATCACTATCGCTCGTTTGTGAACGAATAATACGTTGTGCACTGAATGGGTGTTACCGGTCCGCTACTATCCGGCAGATGTTGACGATGGTTGCCATTCCTTTCTCGAGCGACTGTACGGGACAGAACTCGTGGGGACCGTGGAAATTTATGCCGCCTGCAAAGATGTTGGGGCAGGGGAGTCCCTTGAAGGAGAGTTGGGCTCCGTCGGTGCCGCCGCGTATGGGCTGGATGTGGGGTGTGATGCCTGCCTCTTGCATTGCCTGGCGTGCGATGTCGATGATGTACATCATTGGCTCGATTTTTTCGCGCATGTTGTAGTATTGGTCGACAATGTTGAGTTGGGCGGTGTTTTCTCCGTACTTGGCATTGATGACAGCCACGATTTCTTCCATGCGTTCTTTTCTGGCTTCGAACTTGTGGCGGTTGTGGTCGCGGATGATGAACGAGAGGCTTGCTGACTCGCAATTGCCGCGGATGTCGGTGAGATGATAGAAGCCTTCGTAGCCTTCGGTGGTTTCGGGGGTCTCGTCTTGCGGAAGCATCTTCACGAGTTCGGTTGCCACGAGGGCTGCGTTGACCATCTTGCCTTTGGCATATCCGGGATGTACGGAGCAGCCGTTGACTTTGACCTTGGCTGACGCTGCATTGAAATTCTCGAACTCGAGTTCTCCCACTTCGCCTCCGTCCATGGTGTAGGCAAACTGGCAACCGAACTTGCTGACATCGAAGAGGGATGCGCCTCTGCCGATTTCTTCGTCGGGATTGAACCCGATACGGATTTTGCCGTGCTTGATTTCGGGATGCTGGTGGAGATGTACCATTGCCTGTACGATTTCTGCTATTCCGGCTTTGTCGTCGGCCCCCAGGAGGGTGTGTCCGTCGGTCACAATCAGATCTTCGCCTTTGTGGGCAAACAGTTCGGGGAATTTTGCCGGTGAACTGACGATGCCTTCGCTCAGGAGGATGTCGCCTCCGTCGTAGTTGGATACGATGCGCGGACGGATATCATTGCCGGAGCAGTCGGGGCTGGTGTCGTAGTGGGAGATGAAACCGATGGTAGGGATGTCTTTGTCGGTGTTGGAGGGTAGGGTTGCATAGATGTAGCCGTGGGCATCGAGTTCCACGTCTGCCAGTCCTTCTGCCTGCAGTTCGTTTTTGAGATATTCGGCAAAGACAAGTTGTTTGGGTGTGCTGGGACAATCGGATGAGTCTTCGTCAGACTGTGTGTCGAATGCCACATATCCAAGGAATCGTTCTGTTATATTCATGTTCATTTGGTTTTATGTGACTACAAAATTACAAATTAATTCGATATGCACGGGGGCTTTTGGTATTTAATTCGTATCTTTGCACGCAGTTTAGACTTCGTGAATCAAGATTATATAGAAATGAATACAGTGATGAAAGAACTATCCACAAAGAATGCCCCTGCTGCTATAGGTCCGTATAGTCAGGGAATTGAGGCCAACGGTTTTGTTTATGTGAGCGGTCAGTTGCCAATCAATCCTGCTACGGGCGAGTTTGCCGAGGGCGGAATAAAGGCGGAGGCACGGCAGAGCCTTACGAACATCAAGAATATCCTTGCAGAGGCTGGGCTGACGATGGGGAATGTGGTGAAGGTGACGGTGCTGATGACCGACATCAAGGACTTTGCTGCGGTGAACGAGGTGTATGCCGAGTTCTTCGAAGCACCATATCCTGCCCGGTCGGCTTTTGCCGTGGTTGCATTGCCCAAGGGAGCTGACATCGAGATTGAAGCGATAGCAGCAAAGTAAGGGGAGGTGGCTGGTGACCACACAGGCATGGCTTGAGAGTGTGATTCACTCGAAGACTGATGTGGGGCTGAGGGAACAACTGAAACTGGTGTTCTTCCTCAGTCTGCCTGCCGTTTTGTCGCAACTCTCAACTATCGTGATGGAATACATCGATGCATCGATGGTGGGCAGTCTGGGTGCCGAAGCCTCGGCTTCCATAGGACTGGTGGCAACCACCACGTGGATGTTCGGTGGCATTTGCACGGCTGTGGCCTCGGGTTTCTCGGTGCAGGTGGCTCATCTCTACGGTGCAAAGAAAAAGAAGGAGGCTGAGAATGTGCTGCGCCAGGCTTTCGTGGCTTGTGCGTTCTTCGGTCTTTTGGCTTTGGTGGTGGGGTGTGGCATAAGCAGAAACCTGCCTGTTTGGTTGGGCGGCAACAGGGACATTGTGGGTGATGCTTATCTGTATTTCCTTGTCTTTGCCTTTTCGCTGCCGATTTATATCCTCTATCATCTGTTTTCGAGCATGTTGCGCTGCAGCGGAAACATGAAAGTGCCGAGCGTGATGAGCATCACGATATGTGCAATGGATGTGGTGTTCAACTTCTTCTTCATATTTCCTGCCCGGGAGATTCCGTTCCTCGGAACGGAGGTGATGTGCCCGGGACTGGGACTCGGTGTGTTTGGCGCAGCTCTCGGCACGCTGTCTGCTTGGTGTGTGGGCTTTGTATTGCTCCTTGTATATATATCTTCGAACCGTTCGCAACTGCGACTGAACTTGTACGGTGGGCTGATGCCAGAGAACCGGGTGATAAAAAAGGCAGTCATGATTGGACTGCCTATCGGTATGGAGAGGATAATCTCGTGTGGGGCGCAAATCACTTCTACCATTATCGTTGCGCCGTTGGGCACAGTGGCGATTGCCTCCAATGCTTTCGGAATCACCATAGAGAGTCTTTGCTATATGCCGGGCTATGGTGTTGCCGACGCTGCCACCACACTGATTGGGCAGAGTATGGGGGCTGATAGGAAGGACCTGATAAGGCGCTTCTCGTATATCACGCTGGGAATGGGCGTGTGCATCATGACTGGTTTTGCTGCCATAATGTATGCCTTTGCTCCGGAACTGATGACGCTGATGAGTCCTAACGAAAGCGTGCAGCAACTCACAGCCAGCGTGCTACGGCTTGAGGCATTTGCCGAACCGCTGTTTGCCACATCCATTGTATGTTACGGAATATTCGTGGGTACGGGCAACACTATCATTCCGAGCATCATCAACTTCAGCAGTATTTGGGTTGTGAGGATTCCTCTCGCAGCCTTTCTTGCTGGCACTTACGGACTTATTGGCGTTTGGATTGCCATGGCTACCGAACTGTGTGTGCGCGGACTTGTGCTGCTTGCCCGACTTGTGGTTAAACTCCGGAAATTGTAGGACCGAGGCGGACTGCTGACGGCTGCTCAGAGTTGAATCTCCACTGGCTTGAATCCTTCTGCAGTGAAACGTATGGTTGTTTTCTGTGATGTCTTTTGGATATATGCAAGGAGTCTGCCGCGGAATGCATTGCGATGATTGGCTTGGGGCGCAGTCATGTCGGAGTTGTCGGAATTCTCAAGTCCAAGCAACTTGCCTCCTTCAATGACTTCGCACGTCACATCGTTGTGCGCCTTCAGAACCCGAATTCCTGCATCATCAACGATGTCGATCCATACGTGTACAATCTTGTCCCCGGGCTTATGGCCCAGGCTGTCGACATGTGCATGAAGTGTCTTTGCTTCACTATGTGTCTTTATTTCATAGGTGGCAGTTATAGTACCTTGGCTGTCAATCCCTTCCACACTCAATGTTCCTGCCTGCCAGGGGATGTCCCAATGGATTATTCCTGTGGAATCATCGTACTTCTTTTTCTTGCCGACTTCCTTTCCGTTGAGCAACAGGCGCGCATAGGGTTGGTTGGTGTAACAGAGAACACGGATGGATTGGTCTTTGGCATAGTTCCACGAGTCCCATGCATCGGTGGAAAGATTGCCGGGACGCCGGTCGGGACCGTCCTTGCGAAGTGGCTGTGTGCCGATATAGATGACGGGCTTGGTGTTCCATAATGCCTGGAAGAAATGGCCTCGTGGCTTCATTGTTCCCGAGAAGGACACGAGTCCGGTGTTTAGTCCGCGTGATGGCCATTGCCCTGACTCTCCGAGATAGTCCAATCCGGTCCATACGAATTGCCCGAATATGAAAGCGTTGTCGCGCACAGCCTTCCATGAGGAGAGGTTGGTGCTGGTTTCGCTGCCATAGATGATGCGACGAGGATAGGCAGCGTGGTCTTCCCGGTAGCGGTTTTCGGTGTAGTTGTATCCACACACATCGATGACACTTGGATAAATCGTCTGATTGCTCATCACGACACCTGCCATTGCTCCGGTCACAGGACGTGAGGGGTCGTTGGCATGGATGATTTTGGCAAGGCGTTCGGCAATAAATCCGATGCGTTCGGCACGCGGTGCATTTTCCTTATATCCTCCATACATGGGTTGGTTGATGGTTGCATTGTTGCCGTCGAGTATTGGATGGGTGTAAGGATCGTTGGGATAGTCGACTTCATTGCCTACGCTCCACATGAATACGCTTGGATGATTGCGGTCGCGGCGCACCATATCGCGAATGTCGGTGTCAATCCATTCATTGAAGAAATCGTAGGATCCGTCGTAACTGGGAGTGCCTCTGTTCCATCCTGCCATCCACTTGCGCTTGGGATATTCCCACTCGTCCGACCCTTCGTCCATGACGAGGAATCCCATCTCGTCGGCAAGGTCGTAGACGACCGGTGCCTGCAGGTTGTGGCTCATGCGCAGCCCGTTGACACCCATCTGCTTGAGGGTGAGGAACCGGCGACGCCACACTTCGCGTGGAACGGCAGCACCAAGTACTCCTGCGTCATGATGGATGCAAACACCTTTCACTTTTATCCATTTGCCATTGATTGCAAACCCTTTGTTGGCATCAAAGGCGAGGGAACGCAGGCCTATGCGCAAGGATGTGGTGTCCTGCATGACATTGCCTTTTTTCAGTTGCAGACGGAGGGTATACAGGTAAGGTGTGTCGATGTCCCACATATGTGGCTTGGAAATGCTAAACTGCATTGTACCAAGACTGTCTGTCAATTTTTTGCTTGCTGTGCAGACTTGTTTGCCATCGGCATCGAAAAGACTGGCTGTGACTGTAACAAAGCCCTTGTCCTGATTCATGTCCTGGTTCTGCTTCATGCTGCTAATGCTGAACCCTACATTCACTTGTGCCTTGTCGTTAGATATTTTACCTGTTGTGCAGGTTACTCCCCATTGGTCGAAGTGAAGATTGGCTGCACTAATCAACCATACATTGCGGTAGATGCCTGAACCGGTGTACCAGCGTGAGTCGGCATATCTGCTGTGGTTGACTCTTATGGTAAGCACGTTGTCGCCGGACTGAAGATAAGGGGTCATGTCGTACATGAATGACACATAACCATTGGGACGCTTGCCAAGAAGATGACCATTGAGATACACTTCACTGCGGTTGTACACTCCTTCGAAATAGATGAAATGCAATGGCTTGTCGTTGCTTACCTGAAAATGCTTGCGATACCATCCGATGCCTGCCGGCAAATAGCCTGTGCAACTGGCAAGGGTGGGGGATGGTGTGCCTTCGATTGACCAGTCGTGAGGCAAGTCGATCTTGCGCCAATGACTGTCGTCGAATGATGGTTGGAGAACATTTACTGTGTCGGTCATGCTGAAGAGCCAGCCAGAGTTGAACAACTGTGAGGCTCCAAACGATACCTGGGCATGGATGCCTGTTACTGCAGAAATGAAAATGTATGTCAGTAGGAATAGTGTTTTGGAATATTTCATGTGGACTGATGAGAATATGTGGGTTGATTAAACGTGTATGGATTGATGAAAATATGCTTGGCTGATGAAACATGTTTGGCTGATGAAAAAAAGAATGGGACTGGCAAGCCCCATTCTCTATGTTGCGGCAGGTCTGTTGGATTGGTAATACAGGATTGTTCTCCTTCGGGAGCCTGCCATGTGTGTTTACAGAATCTTTACCTTGATGATATTTACCGAGAAGGCTGGAACCTGGAAGTCAATCTTTGTGGGACTGCTTGCTTTGACAGATCCTGCTGTCGGGTAGATATTCTTCGGGTTGTCGAGTGAGTTCTCGTCGTTGCCGTCAGCTGACGAAAGACGTGTGAGGCTTACTGCAGACTTGTCGGTTGTGCTTACTGAACAGTTGCTCAAGTTGATTGTTCCGTCTGCAAATCCTTCGCCGACGTTCACAACCTTCACGTACATGGTCTTTGTGGCATCATCGATGGTTGTGGAAGCGTAAACTCCTTCCATAGCTGTACTCTTCTGAGTCTTGCAAGCGAAATCGAGTTCGCCGTTGATATAGCACTTGATACTGTCGCCGTCAACGTCTACCTGAAGGTCGTACCATTTGTCGTTTTCTACAGTGAAGCGCTTGTTGGCTGCGAGCTGTGACCTGCCACCGCCAATGGCTTGTTCAACATTGCTCTGTGAATTTGACCATCCACCGACATTGTACCACGTATAGTTCTTGCTGTCCTTGTAGCCGACCATCAACATGAATCCTTCTGCGCCTTCCTCTTTCTTTGCCTGCATCTTGTAGATGTATTTCTTTGCAGAAATCATTTCAGGACAAAGGGCAATTGCCGGCTGATCAGATGAAGTCTGGACAAACTCTTTGTCCTTCACGCTCCATGAACCGTTTTGCTTTTGCCACTTGGCGAAGTCGCCGATGGCCACTGTATTGTTGTCAATGATGAGCTGGGCATTGCGATAGTGAACTGTTGTTCCCCATGTAGCCAAACCAATCTGTACTGGCTTTGCTTCTTCCTCAGTATTTGCCTTTGGCATGGTGAGTTTGTAGTCCCATGAAGTTTTTACAACTTGTGTTCCGATGTTGTTCGGGAAGAGTTGCTGAACGTAGTAAGAAGGAGTGCCCATTACCTTTTGTGAGTTGAAGCGAATCATGTCGGGACGCCACTTGGCATCGTTCTCATTCACGAAGATAGGAGCGTAGGAGTTCATGACTACAACGTCTGAGTTGTTTTCCATACCCATCATATAGACAGCTTCACCAAGTGCTGCATTGAGGTTGCCGAGGTCTCCGAACTGGCTTGTCACTGCATACTCGCCTACATATACTTTGTATTTGCTGCGGTCGTATGAATCGTACTTATTGAAGCGGTCAGCAAACCACTTTGGATTGCGGTAGTAGTGCTCGTCGACCATTTCCACTGGATAGTCATTACGCCAAGAAGGATTGTCGGTTCCCCATGATTCTACGTTTCCAATGCAATGAACATTAGGATATTTTGCCTTTATCGCTTTGTAGAATGTATAATAGCGCTCTGGATAGTGGTCGCTCTGGTCTGAGTTGTTGTCCATGTGGAAATTGTAGTTCTCGTTTCCAATCTCGATATACTCAAGATTGAATGGCTCGGGGTGACCGGCTTCTGCACGCATCTTGCCGTACTTTGTTGTTACATCGCCATTGGCATACTCTAGAGCATCGAGACATTCCTGAATCCATTCGTCAATCTGGTCGTATGGAGTGCATCCACCGTGCCATATACCTACGTTGACCACGAAGAGAGGCTTTGCACCTATGTCTTCTGCCAACTGAAGATATTCATGGAAACCGATACCATCGCTTGTGCGGTAGCCCCAGTTTACGTTGGCATGTCCCTCACGATTTTCGATAGGGCCGAGGGTGCGTTTCCAACGGAAGGCATTGTCAGGACTTTGCTGTCCTTCAACGAAACATCCGCCAGGGAATCGCATGAAACGAGGCTTCATGTCCGCCAACATCTGTGCCAAGTCGGGACGCATTCCGTTTTCTCTGTTTTTGAATGTGGGAGGGAACAGACTTACTACATCCAACTGGAACTGACCGGCTTTGTCGGCAGTGAGAACAAACTCAGCCTTCGGGTCATTGCCTGTAGCGACAATCTCAGCGGTGAATTTCTTCCATTCCTTTTCGAGCTTTACGCTGATTGTGGTTGAACCAAGTTCTTTGCCGTCTTTAGTCTGTAGCTTTGCAGTTACGTTGCCCTTAAACTTACCATTGCTCTTTGCATAAAACGACAGTTTGTATTTTCTACCCTTTACAGAATTGATGCCCCAAAAACCTTCGTTCCTGACTCCGTCACCGGCTTTGGAAAGGGTGACATCAAGGGCATGATGCTGGACTTCATTCAGTAAGTTCTCGGTTGTCAGTTTGATGGAAGAACTTCCAACAGTGTACCAACTGTTTAAAGAAGATTCGGATTGATCGGGATGTCCGCCTCTTCTTCCGGGCATTGAGTCGTCCTCGAACGATCTGTTCCTAATCAGTTCTGCATACAAGCCACCATCGGCAGCATGGTTGATGTCTTCAAAGAAGATTCCATAATGTGTTGGACTGATTTTCGGTCCTCTGTTTGCTGCATCAATGTTGATCGTAACTTGAGCATTTGCTGTACATGCAGTTGCGAATAGAGCACCTGCAAGGATTTGTTTTAGTCTCATGTTTGTATAGTTTTTAGTTATGATGTTGCTTTCTTGGTGTCAAAGTTAGACATAATTTTTCACTTGGCAAAGAATAGCCCTATAATAAATAAAGTGTAATGATAGATTGCCCGTCATTACACCTATTATGAGTCTAGTACAAGATCTTTATTTGATTAGAAGAACTTGTAACGATTGTCGGTTACGTTAGCTTTCAAGTAAAGAGTGTTGATTGCAGTTTGTGCAACTGCACGGAAGTAAACCTGTGCATTCTGCTCTTCTTCCTGTTTAGCATCGAACTTCTCTGAAGTCTTTGACTTGTTGACTACCTGCATTACGTATGCACCGCCATTTCCCTTGACAGGACCAACGAACGCACCTTTTGTAGCTTTTGATGCAGCGGCACTTACAACAGCTTCTGAAGATGCGGTTGCACGTACGAATGTTGGATTGGCAAATGAAATATGGTTTACAGTGTCAACTTCTGCACCCTTCGACTTTGCATCAGCAATAGACTTGACACCTTTTAGCTGTTCAGCCAACATTTCAACTTTCTTCTCGTTGACAAGCTGAGATTTGATGTCTGCTGAAACCTTGCTGAGTGGGCGATAGCCTTTTGGATTGACTTCATCAAGCATTACGATAAGCAGGTGGTCATTGTCACCACACTCGTAGAGCTGGCTTACATCACCTTTGTCTGCATCATCAAACAACCATTTGAGAACTTCACGTGTACCGTGAATACCTGCGATGTTATGGCTGTTGCTTGTTACGTCTGGATAAGAGAGAACATTGTAACCGCTCTTCTCTGCATTGGCTTCAATCTTTTCCTTTGTGTTGTTTTGAGCAAGGAATGAATTGAATTTATTGCATGCTGCATTGTAAGTGGCGTCAGAGAAGTTGAGGGTCTTGACTATAGCTGCCACATTGTATTTCTCGACTGTACCTTTGCGCTCAAGTACCTGTACTACAATGTTGTAACCATTTGTGAGCTCGATGGCTTTCACTTCATTTGGCTGCAGGCTATAGATAGTCTTGAGCATTGTAATATCGTCAGTCTGATAGTTGCCGTTCTGATACTGTGATGTAGAAATCCATGCGCTGTCTGACTTCTGGTTGTATTTCTTCGCTATGTCTGCATAAGAAGCACCTCCATTGAGAGCGTTGACGATACTGTCGGCAGAAGCTTTTGATGCAGCTTCATCAGCACCGGTCACAGCAAGTTGACGGTAGAGAACGCTGTCGGCTTGAGTCTGCTTGTCGAGAATTTTGAATGTGTAGTATGTATTGGTCATTGCGTCATACTTAGGCAATGTGGTTGTACCAACAGCTGTACTGTCGAGAAGGTCTGCAATCATTTGTGGATATGCATCTTTCTTCTTGAGCAAATCGTTGAAGTTCAGCAAGCTTGTTGCCTGGCGGCATACATTTCCTGATGCAGTGTTTGTGGTTGCAGCAGCAAGCTTTGTGTATGATTCATTGATAGATTGCTCTGCATCTTTTTTGTCCTGTTCGCTTGGTGTGACAGCAACATCAATGTATTTGATGTCACGTGTCTCAATCACCTGCTGATACTTCTCTTTGTCTTCTTTGTATTTGGAGTTAATCTCATCGTCGGTTATAGTCACTTTGTCGTCTGCAATCTTTGACAGATTGAGTGAAGCAAGCAAAACTTCTGTTTCGTTTGTACGGTCAGCATAGCTTTGTTTTGCTTCTACAGGGTTTGAAAGCACAATCTGTGACAAGAGAACCTGATACTTCTGAGTGAGGTACTGGTTGCGTATCTGCTTCTGTGCAAACATGTAGTATGTGTAGTATTTTTCATACTGTTCAGGAACGTTGCCTGATTCTTTCAGAGTTTTGTATTCATTAAGGAATGCCTGTACGATGCTGTAGTCATAGCGTCCACTCTGACGGTTCATGAAAAGTGGCACTTGCAGGAGCTGGCTCTGTCCGTTCTTAATGATTTCAGCTACTTCTGCGTCAGTCACTGTGATGCCCAGTTCCTCACATTCCTTTGCGATAAGTGTGTTTTGAACATAAGTCTGCCATGCCTCATCCTTGATGCGGTTAAGGTCATCCTCTCCAGAAACTGAAGTTCCGTTTACAATCTCATAGTAGTCCTGCAATTCGTCGAACATCTTCTGATATTCTTGAATTGAAACTGCCTTTCCGGCAATCTCGGCTACGTTCTGCTGGTTTTTGTGGAAGAGGGTTTCTCCTCCACGAATCAAGTCGCCAGCAACGAATAGGAATAGTGCTATGGCGATAGCTGTCACAAGCAATACTCCGTGTTTTCTGATTTTTCCTAATGCTGCCATAATTCTATGTTTTTTTATTTTTTATTATTCACTTTGTGCGATATCTTTTGTGGCGTTGCGATGGAACGTCATTGGTAGATAGTGCAAAAACCGTACAAAGATAATAATTTTTCCTCGAACAGAGTCAACGTGAGGCATAAAAAAAATATATTGGCTCTGTTTTTGTGGAAAAATCATGATTTTGACACTGCTGTTGTATCCGATTGGAATTTAGCTGCGTCCTCTTCACTGCGGTCGGGAATCTCGCGATCCTTTCCCATAGGGAATGCTCCGGATGACGAATGGATGATGTAATCGGTCATGGTTTCGTTAGAACGGAAGTTGTATCCGTCGAGGTCTTGCTCTATGCCATCTATTATCATATATGCAGGCGAATAGATTTCATGTTGATTGGTATTCCAATAGAGAAGCGAGGTTTTGAAGGTCTCACCCCTGAGGTTCTTCACACATACCCGTCCTCTCAGCTCCCACAGTTGTTCTTCGCTGTAGTAGTAGGCAGTGTCGCAATTGATGAATGCTTCAACATGATAGTTGTTGCCAAACTTCTCGATGAACAGTCCTTTTTCAAATGACCAATGCTGTCGCTCGGTCTTGTCGAATACCAGCCATTCTTCGCTTATGATTTTATAGCGGATCACGCCACTGTCAGAGATAAGTGTGCTTACGCCATAACTGCTGAGTGTAGGCATACTGTTTCTGTTGATAATCTCCGTGCTCTTGTTTTCATCCTCGTTCTGACAACTAAATAGTCCCATGAGACAGAAATATCCCATGAGACTAATGGTTGTCAGTATTCTAAGTGAATAACTCATCAATTTGTATTAACGCAATCTCAGTTTTGTGGTTTCACCCATGACAGACACTGTTTCACCGGCTTTTACGCCTGCGAAGAATGCTTCACTCTTTGGATAGTAACCGTTCTTGTAGTTTGCAATCTGACGGTGTGCTGCACCTGCGCATGAAGGGTCTACCTGGATTGCCTTCAAACATTTGTCGGTAGCAAGGCAATAGTAGTAGCTTCTGCTGAGCATCTTCTTTGAATCCTGGCTTGCTGCTGGAGCACTGCGTACGATACAATTGGCAATCATGAGATATGCCTTACCAAGTGAAGGTGTGTATCTGAGTGCAGTGTTGCAGTACTGACGTGCCTCACTTACACGGCCTTTGCTATAAAGAACTGTTGCGATGGTATATGCGGTCTTTCCTTTCTTTGAAGCGTCGGTCTCAAGTTCGATAGCCTCTTGCAGATATTTCATTGCATTTGTAGTGTCGCCATTTTTGAGCAACTTGGATGCTTTACCGAGTGCTGCGCTTGGAGTTTTGTTGAGCTCGTATGCATAATCAGCTGCTTTGTAGTAGAGGTCGGACTTGTCACAGTCGAAGTTCTGCAGAATCTTCAGAATGTTGTTGAGCTCGGCAAGGTCGCCTTTGGCGCTCTCTACCTTTGTCTCATAAATTCTGGTGAGATCATCACAATTAGCTGCACCAGACTTTACGAAGAGCTCGTTACACTTGTTCTGGGTAGGCTGGTAGTTCATGATGATTTTTTCTGCTTCAGGTGAAAGAACGACTCTTTCCTCCCATTCTGTAGAATCAGCTGACTCTGGGTTGGCAGGTATTACCTGTGCAGGATATGACTTTGCTTCATCCAACAAACGGTCGCAGATGTCGTTGCAGTTCATGTAGTCGTTGATGAACTCGTCACGTGTCTTGTCGTCCTGGTGTGCAACAAATCTGTTGTAAGAACACTCGATGAAGTAATAGAGCACATAAGCGTCTACGTTCTGTCCAAGGTCGTCAATGCCTGAACGGAAGATTCTGTATGCTTCTTCATTGTCTTTCTTCGAAGCAAAGCAATAGTAGTCGTATGCTTTACGGCAAAGGATGTTACCCTTTGTAGTGTATGTAGTCTTGCTGGCAAATGAGTTGAGGTCTTCCAGATTTTTGATACGCAAATCATGCATGTTCATCAGTGTGTTGAATATCTCTTCCTTCTTTGCTGCATCAGTCTCTTTCTGGATTAGGTTCTCACAGATTACGGCACCATCCTGATAAATTCGTATTTGTGCAAGAGGTGCTTTCTCAATGACAACCTTCCATGCATTGTATGCTTCTTGATAGTTGCGCTCTTTGAATGCTTCACGGTACAGACTGAAGTTGTTTATTACGTCAATACTGTCCTGACCATGTCCGATACGGTCGTTGAATGATGTTCCAGCATAGCCTTGTGCAGATGCACTTAATGTTGCTGTAGTCGCCATGACGGCTAATAATACTTTCTTCTTCATTCTTCTGTTCATGTTTTTGTAGCTCTTTGCTGTTTGATTGTGATTGTTCTCTATATCTGTTTTATGATTGTTTCGTAAGTTCCGAACGCATTCGTTATTGCATTCTCCATTTGTAGAACCATCTTTCACTGAATGTAAGTCCTATTGTAAACTTCAAGTAGTTCTCTGTGAGTTTGCTTACTGTACGTGAAGTGCCTGTGCTTGTAAGGTACGGTATGTTGGTGTGTACCCATTGAACACTTAGGTTCAGCTTTGGCATGTTATACCACAGGTTCTTGTTGGCAATTGGTACGGTCACTCCGGCTGATACTCCGTACTCGTACGGCTTGTTACTGATGGTTCCAGTTTGGTCTGTATTTGCATACGACTTGCTGTAATATCCACCCAACTTGTATGACAGCAATCTACCTGGACGAGTTGTCTTGTAATTATAATTAGGTGTATATTCTCCTCCTACGGAAATCTTCATCTTGTCGTTGAGTTGTCCGGCAAAGCTTGCGTACACTCCGTCTTCTGCTTGTCTAGGGAATTTGCATTTGCTCCATTTCTGCAGTTCGAAGTCTGCACCAACCTTCAATTTGTTATTTTTATAGTATGTCACACCGACTGCGAATGTATGAGGCAATTGGAATGCATTCTTTATTGTGTCACCGGATATTCCTTCCACTGAAGATGATGATGAGTTGTAGGTTTCGGTGTAGCGTATTGCTTGGTTGTTGATGTTGTGTCCCAATCCGTATGTTGCACCAATCACTACTTTGTCTTTCTTGCCGAGGTTGACTGTATACTGCAGTCCGAAGTCTGACATCCATGTGTTGATGGTTGCAGAATAACCTCTTATGATGGAGTAGGCTCCACTTTCACTGAACGACATGGTCATCGTATGCGTATAGTCTCCAAACAAGTAACTTCCGTTTACACCGATTGACAAAGGCTTGAACACCTGCCAACCCAATCCGAGGAATGCTTGATGCAGACCTCCGCTACCAGAATAGGAGTAGGATGATGTTATATCGTCAGTCCCTGTTACGTCTTCACTGTTTGATGAGAAACTATAGTTGATGTTGGTGTAAGGCAGAACTCCCAATGCAACACCCAGTCCTTTGGTTGCTCTGAAATGGAATGCAGCGTAATCCAAGTTTGTGTTTTTCGCATTGTGTTGCAGACCTTCCATCTTGTAATTGCCGTTGGAGAATGTCAGTCCAAGGTCGAATATCGCAGTCAGACTATCTACATCTGAATATGAAGCAGGGTTTGCTGTGTTGATTATGGAGCTTTCTCTGAATCCTTGTGCCACACCAGCCATACCTTTGTTGAATCCCATAGACCTGTCTGATTGAATACCAAAACCATAGCGGCTGTATGGAGAGTTGACTCCGTTTTGTGCTGAGGAAGTCTTTGTCATTGCCATCAGTAGAAACAACAGACAGTGTTGTGTTTTTATCTTCATCTTATTATCCAGTGCTGCTTATTACTTTGTTTTGTGAGACCTCTCAAGACTTTCGTTATACATCAGTACTTCATTTAGTCCCTTCATTACAATAAATTTATCTGCAAAAATACGCTTTTTTATCTCATCTTCAAAATATAATTCATCTCCACCCGTAAAAAAAATGCATAGATTGGGGCGTTTTATGGTAAATTGACGGATATAGCCCTCAATTTCATACGTCATTCCGTCGAGCACTCCGCATCTTATGGCTGTATCGGTGTCTTCTCCCAATGAAGGATGTGGACCATCGGGACTGACCAGTGGCAGTTGTGATGTGTAATCCTTCAGCGCCTTGAAACGCATCTCCATGCCTAAAGATATATTACCGCCAACAAATTCCCCGGCTTTCGTTACGAAATCATAGGTTATGGCCGTACCGAGGTCTATAATCAATGTGTCGTTCTTTGTTTCATTGTATGCTCCAATGGCTGCTGCAAGTCGATCCATGCCAAGTGTCTGTGGACTCTTGTACAAGTTCTTTATCGGGATTGCAGTCTTGTAGTCCATGAATGCCATGTCCGGATTCATACCAAGCAATTCTTTCCTTTGTTCGTCATCGAGGTTGATTGTCGTACAGATTATAC
>CAVHYP010000017.1:19897-41540 GCA_963640465.1 Bacteroidaceae bacterium
GATTATACCATGCAGTGTGCCGTACTTAGTTGCCACTTCTGCAATATTGCAAAAGGAATGCCCTTCATTCTTGCTGTTGAATAGAAGTTTGTTGTTGTCAAACACTCCGTACTTTACACATGAATTTCCTATGTCGATAATCAAGTTTCTCATTTGGTCGCTTTTTTGTAAAAGTAGATAGCTATGAATGCAAATACGATATTTGGTGTCCATACAGCCAATACTGGCGGGAAGTTCGCATTGATGGCAAATGTGGAGGAAATGGTTTGGAACATGATGTAGGCAAAGCTGAGCAACAGACCTATACCCAAAGATATACCCATTCCGTTCTTGCGCTTTTTGGCAGAGAGGGAGAGCCCGATGATGGTAAGTATGAAAGCTGCGAATGATGATGCTCCACGCTTCCAATATTCCACTTCAAATGCCTGTATGTTGGCAAATCCACGTTGCTTCTGATGTTCGATATACTTCGACAGTTCAGGATTTGTCAGTGTCTCCTGCTGACCTTTATGTATTATAAGGTCTTGTGGCTCCATATTGATTACGGAATCCAATCGTGCACCGGAGGTAATGACTTCCTTCGTACCGCGTAGGTCTCGTTCTTGATAATTCTTTATGATCCAGTGGTTGGGCTCTTCCGACAGAGTGTCGTATTGTATCATGGTTGCTTGCAAGTGGTTTGTCAGTTTCTTGTTGACAAACTTGTCGAGCGTGAAGTCATAACCGGTCTTGATGTTGTCCTCGTACCTGGATATGTAGGCGATGACTCCAGTGTCAACCTCCAATTGTACATTGCTTGTGTAGTTGGCGTAACTGCGTCGCCGGTATGTATTCTCGAAATCTACTCGTTGCACATTGCCTTTTGGTATGATATATGCTCCCATGATGAATGTCAGTACGCACAGTATTGCTGCTGAAATCATGTATGGACGCAGGAGTCGGTTGAAACTCACTCCAGTTGACATCATCGCAATGATTTCCGAGTTCTCCGCCAGTTTGGTTGTGAAGAATATGACACTGATGAAGACAAACAACTGACTGAAGAGATTGGCATAATAGGGGATGAAGTTTATGTAGTAGTTGACAATCTCTGAAGCAGGTACTTTCTTTGCTATATACTTGTCTATGTGCTCATTGATATCGAACACTACAGCGATGCTGATGATCAGAGCAATGGAAAAGAAATATGTGCCGAGATATTTCCCGATGATATATCGGTCAAGCCTTGTGACTGGGCTATGCTCAATACACCAATCGTATATCCTGGTGAGTTTGTCTGCCTTTCTTATTTTCAGTTTTCTCATTGTACAGTTCCTCGTATGTCAGCTGCTATGGTCTTTATGCCATTTGTCTGTCTTAGATTCTTCTTCCCAATTCCCCTATAATCTTGCTTTTCCAAATGCAGAAGTCTCCGGTGATGACATGTTGACGGGCTTCGCCTACGAGCCAAAGGTAGAATGCGAGGTTGTGAATGGAGGCAATCTGCATTGCCAACAGTTCCTGTGCCTTGAACAGGTGATGTACGTAGGCTTTTGTGTAGGTCAGGTCAACGGATGACGTTCCTTCTTCGTCGAGTGGAGAAAAGTCCATTTCCCATTTCTTGTTTCTCATGTTGATAGTACCATGGCGTGTGAACAGCATTGCGTTTCTTCCGTTGCGCGTTGGCATGACGCAGTCGAACATATCGACACCACGCTCAATTCCTTCAAGCAGGTTCTGTGGTGTGCCAACACCCATCAAGTAGCGGGGCTTGTCGGTGGGTAGAATCGCATTTACCACTTCTATCATCTCATACATGACTTCGGTTGGTTCTCCTACAGCCAATCCTCCTATGGCATTGCCTTCAGCTTCTTTGCTTGCAACAAATTCTGCAGATTGTTTTCTCAAGTCTTTGTATGTACATCCTTGTACAATAGGGAAGAGAGCTTGGTGGTAACCATACTTCGGCTCTGTTTCGTTGAAACGCTTGACACAACGGTCAAGCCAGTTTATTGTCAGTTGAAGCGATTTCTTTGCGTAATCGTGGTCTGCTGTACCAGGAGTACATTCGTCGAATGCCATCATGATGTCGGCTCCGATTGACCGTTCGATATCCATCACACGTTCTGGACTGAAGAAATGCTTTGAGCCGTCGATATGGCTGCGGAATTCCACTCCTTCTGATGTGATCTTGCGTATGCCTGAGAGCGAGAACACCTGGAAACCTCCACTGTCGGTCAGCATCGGATGGTTGAACCCATTGAACTTGTGCAGCCCTCCGGCTGCCTCCAGTACTTCAATGCCAGGACGAAGGTACAGATGATATGTGTTACCCAGTATTATCTGAGCTTTTATGTCATCTTTAAGTTCCCGCAGGTGAACAGCTTTAACGCTGCCAAGCGTTCCCACTGGCATGAATATCGGAGTCTGTATTTGTCCGTGGTCGGTGGTAATCACTCCCGCACGGGCATTAGTCTTGTCGTCGGTATGTTGAAGTTCGAATGTCAGCATTATTGTATGGCTATTTCGCTTGCAGATTATTCTCCTTTCTTCTCTTTCTTGTCGTCGGTTTCTTCGATGGTGAAGTCAATCGGATTGTCCACTTTCTCATCGAGCAATGCGAAGTCGAGTACATCTTTCATGTTCTCCACATAATGGAAGGTGACACCTTTAAGGTATATGTCTGGTATCTGTCGGATGTCTTTCTCGTTGTCCTTGCATATTATTATGTCTGTGATACCGGCACGTTTGGCAGCCAGTATCTTTTCTTTGATACCACCGACGGGTAATACTTTTCCACGCAGTGTAATCTCTCCGGTCATTGCCAGGTTCCTTCTTACTTTGCGCTGGGTCAGTGCTGATGCCAATGATGTGCAGATGGTGATTCCTGCGGACGGACCGTCCTTAGGTACTGCTCCTTCGGGCACATGGATGTGGATATTCCAGTTCTCAAATACTCTGGGGTCATTTCCAAGCATGTTGTCGTGAGCTTTCAGATATTCGAGAGCAAGAACAGCAGACTCTTTCATCACGTCGCCCAGATTGCCTGTCAGTGTGAGTTTCTGCCCCTTGCCTTTACTCAAACTGGTCTCGATGAAAAGAATTTCACCTCCAACTGATGTCCATGCAAGTCCAGTTACCACTCCTGCGTAATCGTTGCCTTGATACTTGTCGCGAGTGTACTTCTCTGGACCGAGAATCTCCACGATGTCTTCTGGTTTCAAGTCATGTTGCGGCAATGTGTTGTTCTTCGCATACTTAAACGTGAGTTTGCGCAGTATATTGTTGATTTGCTTGTCCAGTTCTCTGACACCCGACTCACGTGTGTAGTTCTCTATCAGCTTCTCTGTTGCTGTCTTTGAGAATTTTATGCCAAGTTCGTCCATGCCTACATTCTTCAGTTCTTTTGGAATGAGATGTCGTCTGGCAATCTCTATCTTCTCCTCTGTCAGATATCCGCTTACCTCGATGAGTTCCATTCGGTCGAGTAGAGGAGCAGGGATTGCACTGATATTGTTTGCGGTGGCAATGAACATTACTTTAGACAGGTCGAAGTCGCAGTCGAGATAGTTGTCGTGGAATGCAATGTTTTGTTCCGGGTCGAGTACTTCCAACAGGGCTGATGCCGGGTCGCCATGCACACTGTCTTGTCCCACTTTGTCGATTTCGTCAAGCACAAACACAGGATTGCAACAGCCTGCTTCCTGTATCGACTTGATTATTCGTCCAGGCATGGCACCGATATATGTACGACGGTGTCCGCGGATTTCAGCCTCATCATGCACACCTCCGAGTGAAACTCTCACATATTTGCGCTTCATTGACTTTGCGATGCTTTTGCCTAATGAGGTTTTTCCCACTCCGGGAGGGCCATAGAGGCAGAGTATCGGACTTTTGAGGTTACCGCGTCGTTGCAGTACGGCGAGATATTCCAAGATACGTTCCTTCACCTCCTTCATGCCGTAGTGCTCTTTGTTGAGAATTTTTTCCGCATTGTTGAGGTTAAGTCCGTCCTTTGTCTCTTCGTTCCATGGAAGTGAAAGGAGTATTTCCAGGTATTCCGATTGTACTTGGTATTCTGGTGTCTGCTGGTTCATCTTCTTGAGCTTGCCAAGTTCCTTGTGGAAAATCTCGTCGGTCTTTTCATCCCATTTCTTCGTGAAAGCCTTTTCTTCCAACTGACTGGCATAGCTCGATCCGCCTTCTCCCAACTCTTCCTGCATGTTCTTTATCTGCTGTTGCAGGAAGTAGTCGCGCTGCTGTTTGCTGATGTCTTCCTGTGTGCGCATGCTGATTTTGGCTTTGAGAGATGCGTATTGCACTTCGCGGTTCAGTACGCTCAACAAGCGGAACGCCCTGCTTGTCAAGTCGTCTTCCTGAAGCAACTGGAATTTTTCGTCTTCGGAGATTGACAGAGATGAACTGAGGTAGTTGACGAGGAACTTCTTGCTGTTGAGCCCTTTGAATGACATGGAGATATCAAATCCCTTCAGATATCCCATGTCTGAATATTTCTTCACAACATCGAGCATTGCATCGATGACGGCAGAAAACTCTTTGTCCTTTGCTGTCGGTTCGATTTCAATTGCATTCTGGATGTGTCCCATCATGTAGCGCGGACCTTCGTGTGCCTCAACCAGCTTGATTCTGCAATATCCTTGAATCAGAGCCGTTTTGTTTCCGTCGGGCAGTTCTATCAACTTGACGAGTCTTGCCAATACACCGTAGGGATAGAGGTCAGAGCTGGTGGGTGTGTCTACTTTTGGGTCTTTCTGACTGAACACACCAATCAGTTTCTTTGTCTTTTCCGCATCTTTCATCAACATCATGGAGGATTTCCTGCCGATAGTGATGGGTTGCAATATTCCGGGGAAAAGCATTGAACCTCTCAGCGGCAAGATGGGATATTCCTCATCCTCAACCGCTGTGATGTTTTTCTTGTTTGACATCGTCATGTCCATGTCGGTAATTACCGAGATGGATGTGCCACGTGCTGTATCTTCTAAAACCAAATCGTCGAAACTGAAGTCTTTCAAATCTTTCATTAACCTTTTCTTCTGTCTTTCTTAATCACTGGAGCGCCTTCGTGCAAGGAACATCTTTCCGATCCTCAGATTGCTCCACATTGGTTGCTGTCATTGGGCTGGGTTCGTTTTGCGCAAACCAACGACAAAGTTATAAATAATTTCCCAAATACCTTTGTGCTTTTGCAATTTTAATGCGATGAAGAGTGCAAATCGGTTGCATTCTCAATTCTATTTGTTCATTTGAATTGATTTTAAGTATGTAAGTGTGCTGCAGAAAACTGCAACGATACACGAGGACGTGAAGGGTTGGACAGGGTCTTCAGTCTTCCGGATAAACCAAATTCTCAGGCTTGATATTCTTAAGCACTTCAAGATATTTGCGTGCTTCGTAACGTGCCATGGGAAGGTCGTGCAGCAGATAATTGCCGCAATCCTTTGCTGCCTGCCCTGGTATATCTCCTTTGAAACTGGCAATAAACTCAAAGGTGTGAATCATCAAATCCACGATGTCTTTGCTCTGCAAATCTCCTCTGATAAGCAGATAGTTGCCTGTAAGACATCCCATTGGTCCCCAGTAAATTATTCTGTCTTTCCATTCGGCATTGTTGCGCAGATAGGTAGCTGCAAGATGCTCAATGGTATGGATTGCACCGTTGTGCAAACATGGCTCTGCATTGGGACGTTTCATGCGTATATCAAAAGTGGTAACGGTTTCCCTGCCTACTTCATCTTTCCTGCTCACATATATGCCGGGTTGCAACCGACAATGATCTATAGTAAAACTTGGTATTTTGTCCATGATGTAACAATGTTTCTTTCTACGTTGCTGCAAAGGTACGGAAAATAATTCAAACAATCCACTACACTGGATAAACTTGTTCCTTCAACCGGGTCAGTCCTTGAAATAATTCAGCAAACGTTCCGTAAGCATGAAAGCATGATGAAGGTTTGTCCTTTAATATGCGACCGTTCGTTCGACGACTTATGACCGGTTGTCTATTATCCTGCTTTTCCACAGTTTCGAGTGAACTAATTTGTTTTAAGAACATATACTTATTGTTCAGTAATTTATGTTCATCGACCTACAAAGCAATGTTCATTGTCCAACGGCCCCATGCTCATTTGTCTGTCGTTGATTCCGACTGCTCAATTGTGATGAGGATATTGAGGGCATCGGTGACTGAGCGGACGTTCTTCAGTTCGAGCGTACGTTTCTTGTCATGTTCGCTGAGTTTTGAATCACGCGGATGCCATGAGGCATAGTTGATGATTTTCTCAAATGCCTTGCTGTCATAGTATTGGCTATGGAAGTCGCTTACCATGTAGAGGAACATCTTGCCAGCGCGGAGTGTGACTTTCTCGACACCGAGTTTGGCTGCAGCCCATTTCAGAGGCAAAATCTTCAGCAGTTCTTCTGCTTCGTTTGTCAGATTGCCAAAACGGTCAATCAACCGTGCCTTGTAGGCATCGAGTTGTTCTTGCTTTGTAAGACTGTCGAGTTCGCGGTAGAGACTCATGCGCTCGCTGCTGCTTGGTACATAGCTCTCGGGCAGGTAGGCTGCGAAGTCGGAGTCGACTGTGGTTTCTCTCACGAAGATGTCGGGCATCACTGTTGGTGCTGTGCCGTCGGTCTTGTTTGCTTCTTCGAGGTTTATTTCCGACTTCAGTTCGTCCATTGCTTCTGCCAAAATCTTCTGATATGTCTCGTAACCAAGATCGGCAATGAAACCGCTTTGCTCTGCACCCAATATGTTTCCTGCGCCTCGGATGTCAAGGTCTTGCATGGCTATCTGCATGCCCGAACCAAGGTCTGAGAAATTTTCAAGCGCTTGCAGTCGGCGGCGTGACTCGTCGTTGAGCGATGCCAATGGTGGGGCAAGGAGATAGCAAAATCCTTTCTTGTTGCCGCGTCCTACTCGTCCACGCATCTGGTGAAGGTCGCTCAGACCGAAGTTGTGGGCAGAGTTGATTATTATGGTATTGGCATTGGGGATGTCGATTCCGTTTTCCACGATGGTGGTTGAAAGCAACACATCATAGTCGTAGTTCATGAAGTCGTAGATGATTTTCTCAAGTTCCTGTGGCGACATCTGTCCGTGACCCACACATACTCTTGCATCGGGCACGTAGCGGTTGATGAGTGACTTGATTTCATCAAGGTTGCTTATGCGGTTGTTCACGAAGAATACTTGTCCGTTTCGACTCATCTCGAAATTGATTGCCTCGGCAATGATCTCGGGTGAGAAGGTGTGGATTTCGGTCTGAATAGGGTAGCGGTTGGGTGGTGGCGTCTGAATGATACTGAGGTCGCGTGCTCCCATGAGTGAGAACTGGAGTGTACGTGGAATTGGGGTTGCAGTCATGGTGAGAGTGTCGACATTGACTTTCATCTGACGGAGTTTTTCTTTCACTGCCACTCCGAATTTCTGCTCTTCATCGATGATGAGCAGTCCGAGGTCCTTGAATTTCACATCTTTGCCGATGAGTTTATGGGTGCCGATGATGATGTCGACTTTCCCTTCCTTGAGTTCCTTCAGTACTTTACTCACTGATGCTTTGTTGCGTGCGCGTGTGAGGTATTCAATGTGTACGGGGAAGTCGTGGAGACGGCTGGTGAAGGTCTTGTAGTGTTGGTAGGCAAGCACGGTGGTGGGCACAAGCACTGCCACTTGTTTGCTGTCGGCTGCCGCCTTGAAGGCTGCACGGATTGCTACCTCGGTTTTGCCGAAACCTACGTCACCACACATGAGTCGGTCCATTGGCTGTGATCTCTCCATGTCGGCTTTCACGTCCTGGGTGGCTTTCAGCTGGTCGGGTGTGTCTTCGTAGATGAAGCTGGCTTCGAGTTCGTGCTGCATATAACTGTCGTGGCTGTAGGCGAAGCCTTGTTCCTGCTGGCGTTGTGAGTAGAGGCGGATGAGGTCGCGCGCAATGTCCTTCACTTTGGTCTTTACGCGTTCTTTCATTTTGTCCCATGCTCCTGTACCTATGCGGCTGAGACGTGGCGGAACCCCTTCCTTGCCTTTGTATTTGGATATTTTGTTGAGGGCATGGATTGACACGTAGACGATGTCGTCGTTCTGGTAGAGGATTTTTATCATCTCCTGCATCCGTCCGTTGGTGGGCACGCATACGAGTCCTCCGAACCTACCGATGCCGTGGTCAATATGCACCACGTAGTCGCCTATTTCAAACTGCTGTATTTCCTTGAGTGTGAGCGCCATCTTACCCTTGCGCGCTTTGTCGCTCTTGAGATTAAACTTGTGGAAACGGTCGAATATCTCGTGATCGGTGAAGAGACAGAGGCGGAGGTCGTTGTCGCTGTATCCTGCATGGATGGCTTTGTTGACCGGACTGAAGGTGATGAGGCTTTCTCCCTTGCGGTTGGCATCGAATATGCCTTCAAGTCGCTGTATTTGTTTTTCGCTATCGGCAAACACAAGAATGCGGTAGCCTTCGCCGATGAGCCGCTCAAGTTCGGAAGTGAGCATCTCCATGTTTTTGTGGAAAAGTGGCTGGGCTATGGTATCGAATGTGATGTGGATGCATTTGCCTTTACTGTCGGCATCAACTGGTACTGTCTTTGATATGAGCACTTTCCTCAGGCCTTTGGTCACTTCGTCGAATTCGGCTTTCGATGAGATGAAGCCGGTGGCGGAAGGTTCGACTTGTAAGGTTTGCTTTTCAATGACTGCCTGCTTACTGAATCCGCTTTCTCTTGCCATTTCTATCTTGCTGCCTACGAAGTCAAGGTCGTGGGCAATGACAAGTGTGTCGGCAGGGAGGAAGGATATGAATGGAATGTACTGACAGTCGGCTTTGTCCTGAAGTTCGGGCACAATGGTGATGGCGTCGACTTTGCTTTCGGAGAGTTGGCTTTGAATGTCGAAGGTGCGGATGCTGTCCACTTCGTCGCCGAAGAAGTCGATGCGGTAGGGCTCGTCGTTGCTGTAGGAGAAGATGTCGACAATGCTTCCGCGGATGGCAAACTGTCCGGGCTCGTAGACATAGTCGGTGTAAATGAAACCGAGGTCATTGAGTTTGGTCTCGAGTTGGCTTATGTCGATTTCATTGCCTTTGGTTATGTTGATGGTGAAGTCGGAGAGTTTCTGCCTTGAGATGACGCGTTCGGCAAGGGCATCGGGATAGGTGACGATGATGAGGCTTTTTTGCGGTGTAGGTGCACAGACGCTGGTCTGCACATTGGTCCGGAGTATTTCGTTAGCATCGTCTTTCTGGTTGTATTTTATTGCACGTCGGTAGGATGAGGGGAAGAAGAGTATGTCCTCATCACCGAGCATTTGTGTGAGGTCATGGTAGAAGTAGCCAGCTTCTTCTTCGTCGTCCATGATGAAAAGTTGTGGCGGCAGTGGTTTTTCTTTGTCTTTAAGAGTCTTGAATACGGATGCAAACAGCAAAGCGGAGGATGAACCAGAGAGGCCATTCACCACTATATCTGATTTCTTGTTGATCAGAGAGTCCGCAAGTCGCTTGCTGTTTTTGTTGGACGCAAGCAACCGCAATACATTTGATGTTTTCAACTTTCTATTCTGTTTGTCGTTATCTTTCTGTTTGTTATGTTTGTTTGTTACAGCATGGCTCCAGCGGTGTCACAGGCTTTGCTTTTCTGTAGGAACGCTTCAATGGCTTCGCTTGCTTCACTGAAGTATTCTTTTCTACAAGTGCGATCAAGCGTTTTCGCTGAGATTGTATTCCTGCAGTGAAGTTCCAGTGGTGTCACTGAGTTCCCTTTCTGCCTGGAGGCTTCGGGGTGTTTTACACGAAAGCTCCTGCGTTGAAGGTGTGGGCAAAATACCGGATGAAATCCATGGTTTTGCTGCTTGGGTGCAGGCTCGGGATGTCGCTCATTTGCTCGAACGATGTGATGGAGTCGAGTTGGAAATTTCTTTTAGTCGAATCTGAGGTAGAATGTTGCATAGGCTAACGGTTGTTTTGTTGTCGGCTTTTTTTGACTTCGGTCATTGATTTGACTCGTGTCGTTGATTGCGACTTCGGTCGTTTACTATTAAAACGCAATTAGCGCAGTTTTATTTTGCAACTCACTTCTTTTTTCTTTGATTCGTGTCAATCTTATTTCCCTCTTCTCCTTCTCATCCAATTATTCCCTTCCTCTATTTCACCTTCGCTTTAGTCCTTATTATCTTTACTTTAGTCTTTGTTATCTACACTTTAGTCCTTGCATCACATCTTCTTTATTTCTCTTATCTTGACTTTCATCGGATTTTCCAGTTGTTCTCTCCATTCGTTGACTGCATCGAACCATTCGGCTGCGCTGTGGTAACCTTTCTTCTCTTTGTCGGCGCAGAAGCTCACGTGGTAGTTGAGTTGTGTTTGCTTGGGCGCATGGAGGACGAAGAGGTAGTTGATGTCGGATTCGTGGATGGACTGTATGAACTGGGTGGGCACGTACACTGCCAGTCCCACGGTTTCGGGTGGATATTGGTCTTTCTTTCCCATCTCGGGATAGTCGCTTCCCCATGAGGCTGCGATGCCGTTGCTGGAGGCGAATCCTTGAGGTTGGCTACCTACTTTTTGCACTCCGGTGGTGAAGGTTTCACTGGTGAGCGGTCGGTCGAATGTTACGTGGACTTCGCAGTCGCGGTGTCCGGCATAGAGTATGTAGAACTGGGTCATGTTGAGGCTATTCCATCCGTAGTCCCATACTTTCACCACGGTGCGCAATGGCCCGGTTGCCACAACTTTCTGTCCTCGTGTGGTGACGGGCTCGATGTTGGTTGACGCTGTGCCGTCCCAGCCTTTGAATGATCCGCAGCCTATGCTGTTGCCAGCCCAGAGCACGTCGTTGCCGTAGCCTTGCTGCATTTGCTGCGGGGCGGAGTAGAAGTGGGTGTCGGCTAGTTCGAGCCTGCGGATCTGTTTGCCGTAGATGTCGATGTTCTGCCTGTGGTCGAAGTAGATGCGGTAGGCTGTGAGTTCGCTCTCGAAGGCGGTTCCGTGATGGTAGAGGTCGCTGTAGATGTAGCTGTTGCCGGGTGTCTCGATGGAGGTGATGAAGGGATGTTTGCCTCGCTTGTCGTCGAGTTGCATGTCGGCGTACACTCGTGGCGTGAAGTGTGTGGTGTCGTCGGCAGATCGGAGTGTGACGTTGTATGTCTGGGTGGTCTTGCCGTTGATGTCGGCAAGGAACACGAGTTCGTCTGCGCGGTTGTCACCGTCAATATCGTCGAGTTGATAGGGTAGGGCTTGGCCTCCTGTCGTGACTTTAGCTGACTTCACCTGGAAGTCGAGCTTTTTCTCAAGTTCCCTCAGTTCACTGAGTTTCAGTACTACTGGTTCGTTTTCTCTTTCCTGCTGCCATGTGTTTTCCACTGACAAAGTCAAATGTAGCGATTGGGCATTGCTGCCCAAAGCTACACTGATGGAGATAATGAAAAGCTTCATGGTTTTCACGCATTCACATGTGCTTTTTTTCTCTCCATTGCTTTTGAGGCATTGGAGGATGAAGCTTTTAAATAAATAAAACTGTTGCATTCACATGCTTGTTTTTTGTTCTGAATCGTAAGCCGTTGGGCTTAGATATCAGAGATTCAAGACTTTTACTTAATACCTAAATTAATACTTAATACCTAATAAGCTCTTGCTTAACTTAATCTTTATAATCAATATTATTATGTATACTTATTACCTAAATTGTTTATAAATGGTTGCGTTCACATGTCTTTTATTTTTCTTCCTCTGCCTCGGCGGCTTCTGAAGTTGTTTCTTCTTTCTTCTTTGCCAGGTATTCTGGCAGGTTGAGTCCGGCTTGCTCGAAGAGGTCGTTGAGTGGCGGAATGCTCTTCATGAGTCCGGAGAGGAAGCTTGCTGTGCTGCCTTTGCCGTCGGCATTGTTGCCGCCGTCCCAAACGGTGACATGGTCGATGTTGATGCCCTTGATAGCTTCTACTTGTGTCTTCACGAGTTCAGGCAGTTTGTCGATGAGGAGGAGCTGGTAGGCTTTGTTGGCGTCGCCTCCTGCTGCCTGCACCATCTTGTCGTAACCTGCTGCCTGCTTGGTGAGCACTTCGTAGTATCCCTTTGCTTCGGCTTCCATCTTGGCGAAGATGGCGTCGGCTTCTCCCTTGGCATTCACGCGCACTTTCTCTGCGTCGGCTTCTGCCTGGATGATGAGTCGTTGTTTCTCGATTTCCTGCTGCACGATGATGTTGGCTGTCTGAGTGGAGCGTTCGCGCTCGGCACGTGACTCTTCTGCTTCTTTTTCGGCTGCGTAGGCTTCCTGCAGTGCCCTTGCGTTTGCCACTTTCTCGGCTGCGTTTGCTTTGCGCTGTGCTTCGGCTTCTGCCTGGCGGCGTGCTGATTCGGAGTTGGCTATCTCTATCTTTGCTGCGTTCTCTCCCTGTACTGCATCGGCATTGGCTGCGCTGGTGCGTATGCGGGTTTCTTTCTGTGCTTCTGCTTTACCTATCTCTCCCAGTTTGTCTTGCTCTGCAACTCTCACTTTGGCTTCGTTGATGGCTTTGGCTGCTGCCTCGCGTCCGAGTGCCTCGATGTAGCCCGACTCGTCTTTGATGTCGGTGACGTTGACGTTGATGAGTCGCAGACCTATCTTTTTGAGTTCCACTTCCACATTGGCGCTTATGGCTTCAAGGAATTTGTCGCGGTCGTTGTTAAGTTCTTCGATGCTCATGGTTGCGATGACCAGGCGGAGTTGTCCGAAGAGGATGTCGCGTGCGAGTTCCTGGATTTGTCCGGGTGTGAGTCCGAGAAGACGTTCTGCGGCTGCTGCCATGTATTCTGGGTCGGTGGAGATACCGACGGTGAAGCGGCTGGGCACGTCGACACGGATGTTCTGCCGGCTCAGTGCATTGGTGAGGTTGGCATCAATACTGATTGGGGTGAGGCTGAGGTAGGCGTAGTCCTGGATGATTGGCCACACGAATGTACCTCCGCCGTGTATGCACTTGGCTGAACCTTTCTTGCCTGTAGTGCCGTAGACTACGAGGATTTTGTCGGACGGGCATCGTCTATATCTGTTGACTATGGCAACGAAGAATACTACTGCCACGATGATGATTACAAAAATCAAAAATACTTCCATATTCGTCAATTGTTACTGGGTTTACACCTTGTATTATAATATACGTTGTTCTATTGTTTTGCTTTTATATGGGCCCTTTTAGTCTGCATATTCACTCGTTTATCGGTCTCACCCGTACGGTTTCGTGGTCGATGACGTCTGTCACTCTCACTTTTGATCCGGTACGGATTTCGGCAATGCTGTCGGAGATGGCATCGATTTCCTGTACTGATCCGTTGATGCTTATCTGAATTTTGCCTCTTCCGCCTTCGGGGATACGCAGGTAGACGTCTGCCACCTTGTCGCGTGTTGCCTCAATACTGAACGCTCCGTTGTGCTCCAGTTTCCTTGCCTGCTTGTAGATGAACACGAAGATGACGACAATGAGACTGCCTCCGGCAAGGGCAAGCAGAATCAGTGCTGTGCGGCTGGGTACTGAGTCCCAGAAGCATACTCCTGTCCATCCGAATCCGGTGAGGAAGCCCATGAGGTTCTTGATGGTGAAGAGGTTGATGCCCCCTCCGAGGTCGAGCGTACCGCTTGAGTCGAAGTCTGCATTAGCGTAGTCGGTATCTATTCCGATGAGTGTCAGCACCGTCTGCACCAGGAAAACGCACGATGCCACAACGGCGCAGGTCCAGAAAATCTGCAGCAGCATTGACAATGAACCGAATTGAATGTAGAGGTCTGTCATAAAATCGCAAATATTAGTTTTGTTTGTTCGGTGGCAAATCTACGAAGTTTTTCTTAGACTACCAAATTATTTTCGATAAAAATTTATCAACAACTACAAATTCTTTCTTCTTCCTATGTTTTGCCATCCATTGCCCTGTTTTGCCGCTGACTGGAAAAAACTTTTTTTTCTGATCAGGAAAAATTATTTCTCTGACTGGGAAACAAAAACTGGCTGGCATGGCGGCTGCAGATGTGTGAGGACGGGGTAGGGGACTGCCCGAGATAGTTGGTCGTAATGGTGGATTGTGTCAATCCATTTGTCGGAATTTACGGAACAGACACGAATCCTACTGATTGTTTCGTCATGCTTGATAGCCAGAGTTTAACTTTTAACCTTTCAACCTTTCAGCGGAAATAGCAGCGGCAGAACGAACACCATGACGATGCCAATCACGAGCTGGAGCGGCAGTCCGACCTTCACGTAGTCCATGAACGTGTAGTTTCCGGCTTTCATCACCAGGGCATTTGGTGGTGTGGAGAACGGCGAGGCAAAACACATGCTTGCTCCGAGGGTGACGTCAAAGAGGAAGGGGTAGGGGCTTGCACCTATTTGCTGGGCTGCCACCATCGCTATGGGCGCCATGAGCACGGCTGTGGCTGTGTTGCTGATGAACATTGTGAGCAGCGATGTGGTGAAATAAATACCGGCAAGCAGCGCCGTGGGTCCGAATTGTCCGAGTAAGTTGACCAATATCTCTGACACTAAGGATGATACGCCAGTCTTTTCAAGTGCTGTGGACATCGGCATCATGGCTGCTATGAGCATGATGCTTTCCCAGTTGATGGTGCGGTAGGCGTCTTCTACATTGCGGAAACAGCCGGTCACGACTGTCAGCACGGCTGCAATCATGACTGCCGTCACTGGGGCTATTGGGATGAAGTCGAACACCATCATTGCAACCATTGCCAGCATGATGGCAGCTGCGGTAGGGGCTTTGTAGTCGAGCAGCACCTTGCCTGCTGTCTGTTCTGGACGTCCGATCAACACCCAGTCCTGGTTGTCGTTGTTCAGTGTGAGGATACTTTTCCAGTCGCCTTGCACCAGCAGCACATCGCCGTTGTGCAGTCTACATTTGCTGAGTCCTTCGGTGAGATAATCGCCGTTGCGCCGTATGGCAAGGACATTTACTCCGCAGTGCTCACGGATTTTCGATTCGCTGATGCGCATTCCTTCGAGCCGTGAACCTTGCATCACCACGAGTTCTGCCAGTCCGAGGTCGTAGAAATTCAGTTCTGATCCGTCCATGCGTGTCAACTTGCATTCAGATGCCAGCCGTTCCACGTTTTTTTTCCGGCTGAGGAAATAGATGATGTCGCCGGCTTGCAGCATGGTTGTGGGCGAAGCTGCCTTCTGGCTCACGTCGTGAATCAGTCCTTTGTAGAGCTTGCGTTCACTCCTTATTTCTATTATAGTAACTCCATAGCTGTTCATGAGGTCGAGGTCGCGGATTGTTTTTCCGTCGAGTGCCGAACCTTCATCAACCCGGTATTTGCTCACGTTTTCCGTCAGTTGGTATTCCGACATAAGGTCGGACAGCGATCGTCCGCTGCCGGATTTCTTGCCTGAGTCTTTCTTGGTGAGGAACCAGCGGCTCAAGGGCATAAGAACCACGATGCCGAGCCCGACGCAGATCAAGCCTACGGGAAAGAATGAGAAGAAGCTCAGGCCTTCGTATCCATGTTCCACGAGCGTGTCGCTTATAACGAGGTTGGGCGGTGTTCCGATGAGCGTGAGCATTCCGCCGAGGCTACCTGCAAAAGCCAGTGGCATGAGCATTCGTGATGCCTGGAATCCGCCTTGTACAGCCATGCTTATGACTATCGGCATCATCAGCGCCACGGTTCCGGTGTTGCTTACGAATGCTCCGATAAACGATGTGGCAATCATTACCAGTATGAATGTCAGTGTTTCGTTTCCTTTGGCAATCATCATCAGTTTGCGTCCGGCGGTCTGTGCTAGTCCGGTTCGCAATATGGCTCCACCAACAATGAAGAGTCCGACCATCATGGCAACGATGGTTGACGAGAATCCTGCCAGGGCTTCAGCCGGAGTCAGTACGCCTGCACAGAGCAAGGCTGCCAAGGCTGTGATTGCGACGACATCTGATCGGATGCGTCCCCAAATGAAAAAAGCAACGGTCAATATCAAGACAATTATTGTGGCTGTCATAGGCTGTTGTTTTTTAGTTTTGAAGTTTTTGTTTGGTTATGAAATCTTGTGTAGCATGGAATCTCGTATGTCCCATGAAATCCTCATCAGATTTTGTAATCATGTGTGAGTCCGAATCCGCGACATGATGTGATTTTGAATTGCGGTACAAAGATACGGAAAAATTTTGGGTTGACAAAATTACAATTCAACTAATAATCAATTACAATTCAAAGTTGAGAATGAGGACACTGCAAAGTTGTGGATGAAGATGCTGATGAATCTGCAAATCGCTGAAAATCCATTTGTATCGATTCCGATATTTTTAAGCCGGAATCAATGTTATGTTTAATCCTAGAAATAGAAAATCTCAATAGCCTATAAATCTTCATTGAATTCGAATCCTCGAAAAAAAATAATAACGGATTAACGGACTATTAATGTTTTGGTTTAGTGATCAAAATTCAATTCTGCCACATAGTAATTCGAATATTCGAACCTTCGGGGTAAATAAATCTTGAACTCGAACCTCCAGGTCAAAGAAAATATTTCTTGAATCCAAACCTTCGGGATTTTAGAATTCGTGATATTCGTGTCTCAGATTATCCAGTCGTCCTCGGAGTAAATGCTCATGACTTTGCGGTAATATGATTCGGTGCGGCTTTTGCGCTGCATGCACTTGGCGTCGCCAGACTTCCACATGCGGATGGCTTTTTCAATGCTGCCTTCGGGATTGTGGCGGTTTTGGATAATGACGAACATCTCGTAGCTTTTCTGTTTGTCGAGCCGGTCTTTGTAGGTGTATTTCTTTTCGCGGAGAATCATGTTGCATTCGTTAACGAGTGCTTTTGAAATCTGCAGGAAGCCTACGTAGTTGCCGCACCGTGACACGACTCCGGCGTTCTTGCGGCTTTCTATGGTTGCAATGGCGTTGACCACCGGTCCCCATTTCTTCATCACTGAATCGGCTGCCACTTCCTCCACTGCTTCGGAGTCGACTTCGGCGATGAGGATGTCGGTCTCTGCAATCACTCTGTCAATCTCTTTTATGCAGTTGTCTTCGTTGTCGGTAGTGTCGGCTGCTGTTGCACTGGTGCTGTTTGACGAAGCTGAGTCAAGGTCGTTGGCATTGCCGGCTTTTACAAATGTGAAGCCTATGGTTGCAAGGAGTAAACAGCTGATCAAGTGCAATTTCTTCATTCGTTGTATCTTATTTTTCCTTTTGTAGTTTCTATTTTTTTCTCGTAGCAACCCCTATTTTTCTTTTGAAGTCCCCTATTTTTGTTTTGAACCCCTATTCTTTCCTCTGCAGTATCTTGATTTTGTTTCTTTCTTTGGCGCTTTGTTTTCTTTATTAGTCCCCTATTTTCATCTAGGTTCGCTATCATATTTCTTTCTGCTTGAACATGTTACTCTCTATTTGAATAAGTTGCTCAGCAGTGTTCTGAGTTTCTCACCTCGTGCATCAGCGTCTTTTGCCACTACTTTGCCTTTGCTGTCGAGCAGATATACTGTCGGGTAGTACGACACTTTATAGAGCTGACACAAGCCTTTGTCGCCGTCGATGTCGTTGGGCCATGGTGTCTGTTCTTCGTCGAGTGCCTTCAGCCATGCTTCCTTGTCAGTGTCGGCAGAGATGCTCACAATCTCGAATCCGCGGTCTTTGTAGATTTCGTACTGCGACTTGAAGTTTGGTATTTCCTTGCGGCAGGGTCCGCACCATGATGCCCAGAAGTCTACAATCACGTATTTGTGATTTTTGCAGATGTCCATCACGCTCATTTCCTTTTGTGTGGCATGGTCGGTGAATTTGAAGTCGGGCATTTGCTTGCCGATGAGTGATTCGGGAATCACCTGTTCTTTTATGACTTTGCCGTAGAAGCTGTTCTTTGCGGTTTCCGAAAATTGGTCGTAAATGGGTTTCTGCTGTTCGGACAGGCGGTTGATTTCGGAGCAGAGGAAGAATGGTCCCCACCACGAGTCGCTGTGCTTGTAGACTGGATCCATGAGCGCTTTTTCCACAAGTTTGAAGAAGTCGGACTCGCCTTTCTCGAACGCCTTGTATTCGTCGGTCTTTACAAACGCTTTGTATTCGTCGGATGCGCGGTCCATGGAGTAGAGTTTCTCTCTTGTGGGCTTCATGTCCTCCTGCATCTTGCTGTAGATTTCGTTCAGATGTTTTCTGTCGGCTTTGTTGGCGAGATAGAAGTCGTGTGTTGGCGAACCGCTGACGCTTACGTCTTTGACATTGTAGACTTCCCGGTCTGTACCGCCGTAGCGCTCATAAGTAGCCTTGAAAGTGGCCTTTTCGCCTGGTGACAGCACCACTGTGCTGTGTCCGTAGGCTTCTGCGGGGTGGATGTTGTAGCCGCGTGGTCCGTCAGCATTCAAGCTGAACTGTGCCCTACCCTGTTTGATTTCTGCGGTTTGCAATACGTCCTGCCGAACGAAAGTACCTGCATGTTCTATGACAATCTTCGTTCCGTCTGCCAGTCCTTTCACATCGATGTTCAGCGTCTGGGCTGCGGCGGAAGCTGCTGAGAGGATTATGACCAGCATTGCAGTGAGTATGTTTTTTATCATCTGTGACATATTTCAGTTCTTTGAGTAGTTGATTTTTCTGTATTCTGTTTACGATGCAAAGTTACTGAAAAAAATCGACTTATGCAAATTTTCTGGCGGGAAAATTTTGTAAATATTTGTACTTTGCTTCTTGTCGGAAGCATTGTTTAGCTTAGTAGTGGAAAGTTTCTCTCTCCATAGCTTGTAATGAGACTTGCAAATGTCCTTCAAACAGCCTTTTTCCGGTGCAAATGTATTGGATTTTGGATCTGCCAGTATGTCTTCACTGTTTGTTTTCTAATCCGAAAATCGACGAAAGTCGAGGCTTTTGGAGTCGAGAACGACGGGAAATGTCGTAATCTCGAGTGAAACTGGAATGAACTCGGAGACAAACTGAAATAGATCCGGTGTACAACTGGAATGAATCCGGAGACAAACTGGAATAAAATCCGTAGTCCAAACTGGAATGGGTCGACATGCTTCCTCCTCCTTACAGCGGTATCTTAAATTCTGACAGGTCGATGGCATGGCCGGTGGCTGTGTAGATGATCATGAGGATGGCAACGATTGCCACTCCGATGCCTATCACCCTATTTATATAGTAGATGATGCGGATGTTGTAGTTGTTGCGCACCTTGTTCACTCCCCATGCCAGGACGTACCACCACAGCAGCGCGCCGACGATGATGAAGAGGAAGCCGATGGCTTGGGCTATAATGTTGTCGACAATAATGAAGGTGAACATCGAGAAGGTTGCTATGAAGAGGAATATGATGAGCGGATTGGAAAAGGTGACGGCAAAGCCGGTGATGAAATTCTGGAGCAGTGTGCCTTTGTTGCGCTTCACGGTCTTGATGCTTTCCTTGGGCTTCGACACGAAGGTGTAGACTCCGAACGCAAGGAGCAGGACGCCGCCAATCATTTTGAGCCACATTGCAATGACGGGGTCTTCGATGATGTCGACCACGAGTTTGATGCCGAAGCCGGTGATGATGGCATAGACGAAGTCCGACATGGCTGCACCGCATCCGGTGGCAAAGCCTTCCCAACGCCCGCGGTTGAGGGTACGCTGAATGCAGAGTATGCCTACGGGTCCCATGGGCGCCGACGCTATGATGCCTATGAGCAGTCCCTTCATAATCATTTCTATGTAACTGGTGTCCTGCAGCCACTCCTGGAAGTCTGCGTACTGGGGCAGCTGCGAACTTATTGCGTTTAATATCATCTTTCTTTGTTTGGTCTTTTGTTCTGTTGTATTTAATCGGAAAGGCTTAACTGTAGGCATCACACTCCGTCATGGAGAGCTTGCATCCAACTGAAAGCTGGTTTTACACTCCGCTGAAACTGCTGAATCCGCCGTCAACCGGGATGATGCTGCCGGTCACGAAACTTGCCTCATCGCTGGCAAGGAAGCAGACGATGCCGTTGAGCTCGGAGATGTCGCCGAAGCGTCGCATCGGTGTTTTGTTGAGCACTTTGTGGCTGCGCTCGGTGAGTGTGCCGTCGTCGTTGAGCAGTGCCTTGCGGTTTTGTTCGCCGATGAAGAAGCCTGGGGCGATGGCGTTCACACGGATTTTATCGCCGTATTTGCGTGCGAAATCTTGCGCCAGCCATTTGGTGAGCGCATTCACGCCTTCCTTGGCTATGCTGTAGCCCATCACGCGGCTGAGTGCGTCGTAGGTTGCCATGGAACTGATGTTGATGATGCAGCCGCTCTTCTGTTCTGCCATGATTTTGCCGAAGGTGAGACATGGATAGACTGTACCCCAGAGGTTGAGGTCCACCACTTTGTGGAGGGCTTCAAAGTCGCAGTCGTACACATTCATGTCGTCCATTATGTTTGCTCCTGCCACATTGCCGCCGGCTGCATTCACGAGGATGTCCACGCGTCCGTAATCTGCCTTTATCCGATCTGTGATCGCTGTGATTTCTTCGTGTTTGAGTACATTGCAGGCATATCCGTTGACCGATGTGGCGTGTTCTTGTGCCACTGGTGTCAGTTTTGCAAGGGCTTTGTCTACTGTTTCCTGACGGCTGCCCACCACTACCACTGTTGCTCCTGCCTTTATCAGTCCTTCACTTACGTTGCTGCCGAGCACTCCTGTGCCTCCGGTCACAACTGCAATCTTATTTCTTAAATCTGCCATAGTCGTTGCTCGTTTTGTCATTTATTTTCCATCATGTATTTCACTGTTGCCATCACTCCGTCGATTTGCTCCAGTCCCATCATGCGTCCGTGGAACGAATAGCCGGCATTGTAGCCTTTATCCTCGTCGCCAAGCATGGTGCGTCCGTGGTCCACTCTCATCGGGAGATTTGGATTTTGTTCCTGGAATATCTTGCACACTTCGATGAGGTTGGCTCGTCCGTGCAGATGGTCGGCTTCGATGAAGTCACCATTGGGCAACACGTCTGTGCTGCGCAGATGAACGAAATGAGTGCGCTTGGCGTATTTGCGTGCCAGTGCCGGAACATCGTTCTGAATGCCAGCAGAGAGGCTTCCGCAGCAGAAGGTAAGTCCGTTGTGCGGATTGTCGACTGCATGGAGAAACCAATTGATGTCTTCGTCGCAGGTCACGATGCGCGGAAGTCCGAGCAGCTGCATTGGTGGGTCGTCGGGATGCACACACATGTTCATGCCGTATTCCTCGCACGTTGGCATGATGGCTTCGAGGAAGTATTTCATGTTGGCGCGCAGCTGATCGCGTGTGATGCCTTTGTAGAGCGCCAACAGGTCCTTGAACAGCTTCACGGGGTTCTTGTCGTCCTCGGTGATGTTTCCGTTCACAAAGCCCTGGGTCTTCACTATTATGGTGTCGACTAGTGCTGAGTCGAACTCAGCCAGCTGTCCCCCACCCTTTGCCTCCAGTTCCTTGCGCATGGTTTGTGCTGTCTGGAGCTCTGTCTCGCTGTAGTCTGTCTCACAGCCTTTGCGCTGGAGGATGTATTTGTCGAAGTAGACGAACTTCACCTTGTTAAAATAAAGCGATGTGCTGCCGTCTGCCCAAAGATGGTCGAGCTCGGTGCGTGCCCAGTCGAGCACCGGCATAAAGTTGTAGCAAATGGTGTGGATACCACACTTGCCGAGGTTGGCAAGGCTCACCTTATAGTTCTCGATGAGTTGGTCGCGGT
>CAVHYP010000018.1:0-40514 GCA_963640465.1 Bacteroidaceae bacterium
TATGGATTTAGGGACGAAAGGTATTTCAAACTAAGACTATATGCATTGCATGACTGTCGCATCACTCGAAATGTCGGATGAACCATATTTTTTTCTAGTCAGAGAAATTTTTCGGGGCAAAACCGGGGCCCGCCGTCCGCAGTCTTCCGCAGAAGGAAAACCAGCCGGAATTACAGGGCGGTCAAACTACAAATCAAAGCCGAACGAATATTTTTTCGCTCCTTATGTAATAAAAAGTACTGTACATGAGTTGTGGCAAAAAAACTTTTAGTAACTTTGCACGATGAACGAAAGAATCGAACACAGTGGCTTGATTGAGAGAATTACCGGAGACAAAGTGGAAGTGAAAATCCTACAGTCGTCGGCATGCAGTGCCTGCACGGCACGAAACCTCTGCAACACAGCCGAAAGCAAGGAGAAAATCATTGAATGCCGGAGAGACGGCACGGACTATCGTGTCGGGGAAAAAGTAACGGTCTACGGTTCGACTGCAATGGGGAAGAGCGCTGTAGTTCTGGCATTTGTCGTACCGCTGATGCTCACAGTCGTCTGGATGTTCGCTGCCATAAACCTCATCGGACTGAGCGAACTGAGCGCAGCAGGCGGACTTGCACTGATTCTTGCGGCATACTACACAGTGCTGCACATGCTGAACGGACTCATCAGCAAGAAGTTTGAATTTTGGATTGAAAAAATTGTATAAAAACTTATTGATATTATGGTAAACGTAATTCTAGTTGCTGTAATTGTTCTTGGAGCCATCGGCCTCATCTCAGCCCTCGTGCTGTGGGGAGTGGCAAAGAAATTTGCAGTAAAGGAAGATCCCCGCATAGGACAAGTGCTCGAAGCATTGCCCGGAGCCAACTGTGGCGGATGCGGATTCCCCGGATGCGGAGGAATGGCTGCCGCCTGCGTGAAAGCAGCGGACAAAGGGTCGATTGACGGGCTCCTCTGCCCTGTGGGAGGACAGGAGTGCATGAACAAAGTGGCTGCCCTGCTCGGAATGAAAGCATCTGAAAGTGCACTAAAAGTGGCAGTGGTACGCTGCAACGGATCATGCGAGTTCCGCCCAAGAGTGGTGAGCTACGACGGAGTGAAGAACTGCCGCATTGCCAACACCACATGCCAGGGCGAAACCGAATGCCAGTACGGATGTCTGGGCTGCGGAGACTGCGTGTCAGCATGCCAGTTCGGCGCCATCAAGATGAATGCCGAAACCGGGCTTCCCGAAGTCGACAGAGAAAAATGCACATCATGCGGCGCCTGCGCCAAGGCATGTCCTCGCAACATCATCGAGATCCGCGAAGTCGACAAGAACCGCCAGGGAGTGGTAGTACAGTGTGTGAACAAAGACAAGGGAGCACAAGCCAACAAAGTGTGCGCAGTGTCCTGCATCGGTTGCGGCAAGTGCCAGCAAGTGTGCGGATTCGACGCCATCACCGTTGCCGACAATGTGGCACACGTCGATGCCACCAAGTGCACCCAGTGCCGTTCATGCATCGAAGCATGTCCAAAGTCATCAATCATCATGCTGGGCGAACCCCTCAAACCAGTGGCAAAGAAAAGCGCAGCACGCCCTGCAGCAGCAAACGCAGCAGGCACAGCAGCCCCAGCCACAGAGAAGACAAAACCAGCCAACACCAACACCCTGCCCTACGGCAAGCAGATTGAAGTGAAATACGGTGCACCATTGCTCCCTTCACAGCAATATCTGCTGGCAGGAGCAGTTGACCTCGTGCAAGGAGAGAAAGAAAACGCAGCAGCAGTCGGCACAGACTACAGCTACAACGCCCCACTCCTTCCATCACAACAAATATTATTGGGACTTAAAAAGGAGAAGAAAGCATGAAGACATTTAAAATAGGTGGAGTTCATCCGGCAGAAAACAAACTCTCAGCCGGCGAACCGATAAAAATAGCCGAATTGCCAAAGACAGCCGTATTCCCACTGGGCCAGCACATCGGAGCACCAGCCAAGCCAGTAGTAAAGAAAGGCGACAAAGTGAAAGTGGGACAGATGATAGCAGAAGCAGGCGGATTCGTGTCAGCACCAATCTATTCATCCGTTTCGGGAACAGTGAAGAATATCGACACAGCCATCGACGCAAGCGGATACAAGAAACCAGCCATCATCATCACCGTGGAAGGCGACGAATGGGCAGAAGGCATCGACCGCTCGGCCGACCTCGTAAAGCTGAAAGACAAACCCGAGCTCACAGGCAAGGAAATCATTGAGAAAATACAGAACGCAGGAGTAGTGGGAATGGGAGGAGCATGCTTCCCCACACACGTGAAACTGATGCCGCCACCGGGAAGCAAACCCGAATGGGTCATCATCAACGCAGTGGAGTGTGAACCCTACCTCACAGCCGACCACCGACTCATGCTCGAACACTCCGACGAAATCCTAGTGGGACTCACCCTCCTCATGAAAGCTGCAAACGTAAGCAAAGGCTTCATCGCCATCGAGAACAACAAGCCCGATGCCATCAGCCTCATGCAGCAAAAGGCACAAGAATATCCTGAGATAGAAATCGTACCCCTCAAAGTGAAATACCCGCAAGGAGGCGAAAAACAACTCATCGACGCAGTGGTCAACCGCCAGGTACCAGCACCGCCAGCACTGCCGGTGAGCGTGGGAGCCATCATACAGAACGTAGGCACAGCCTTCGCAGTGTATGAAGCAGTGATGAAAAACAAGCCACTCTTCGAGCGCATCGTCACCGTCACCGGCAAAAGCCTCGCCCACCCAAGCAACTTCCTCACACGAATGGGCACACCGATGAGCCAACTCATCGACGCCTGCGGCGGACTGCCCGAAGACACAGGCAAAGTAATCGGCGGCGGACCAATGATGGGAAAAGCCCTCGTGACCACCGAAGTGCCAATATGCAAAGGCTCGTCGGGCATCCTCATCATGAACGAGAAAGAAGCAAAGCGCAACGAACCGTCCAACTGCATACGTTGCGGCAAGTGCGTGGAAGCATGTCCAATGGGGCTCGAACCCTACCTCCTCGGAATGTGCGCAGAAAAGCAAATGTGGGAACGACTCGAGCAAGAAGACGTCACACACTGCATCGAATGCGGTTCGTGCCAGTTCACCTGCCCAGCCAGCCGTCCGCTCCTCGACTACATACGCCTCGGCAAATCAACAGTAATGGGAATCATCAAAGCTCGTTCTGCAAAAAAATAAACAACAGACAAATCGTAGAGAAAAATGAATAAACTAACAGTATCATTATCACCGCATGTGCATGGAGGCGATAGCGTGAAGAAGAACATGTACGGAGTGTGCATCGCACTCATCCCCGCACTTCTTTGTTCATTCTATTTCTTCGGACTAGGTGCGATAGCAGTGACAGCCGTCTCCGTAGCCTCATGCGTATTCTTCGAGTGGGCAATCGGAAAATACCTGCTGAAGATGCAAAAACCGACAATCACTGATGGTTCAGCCATAATAACAGGAATCTTGCTTGCATTCAACCTCCCGTCAAACATTCCACTCTGGATGGTAATCATCGGAGCACTCTTCGCCATCGGCGTAGTGAAGATGACCTTCGGCGGACTCGGATGCAACCTCTTCAACCCCGCCCTCGCCGGACGCGCCTTCCTGCTCATCTCCTTCCCAGTGCAAATGACCACATGGCCAGTGCCCGGACAAAGCTTCCTCACCATCGACGGCGAGACAGCAGCCACCCCACTGGCAGTCATCAGCCAAATCATGAAAGGTGATGCCAGCATCAGCAACCTGCCATCAGCCATCGATATGCTCGTGGGCAACACAGGCGGATGCCTCGGCGAAGTGAGCGCCATAGCCATCATCATCGGACTCATCTACATGCTCGCAAAGAAAATCATCACATGGCACATCCCAGTGTCAATCCTTGCAACCGTGTTCGTGTTCTCAGGACTGATGAACCTCGCCAACCCGGCAACCTACGTGTCACCAGTCTACGAACTCCTCAGCGGAGGACTCCTCCTCGGCTCAGTGTTCATGGCAACCGACTACGTCACCTCACCAATGACCAAGAAAGGACAGGTAATCTACGGCGTGGCAATCGGATTCCTCACAGTAGTAATCAGAAACTGGGGAGCCTATCCGGAAGGAATGTCGTTCGCAATCCTCATCATGAACGCATTCACACCTCTTATAAACAACTATTGCAAACCAAAGAGATTCGGGGAGGTAGTCAAGAAATGAAAAAACTAAAATCATCACTCGCAAACATGGTGATTGTCCTCACGGTAATCACAGTAGTGGCAGGCGCAGCACTCGCATACGTCAACTACGCCACATCAAGCCAGATAGAGAAGATCAAAGCCGACAACCTTGCAAAAGGCATCAAGCAAGTGATGGGAGTTGACCTCAACAGCAACTTCCAGTACGAAACCGACACAGTCGACACCTACATCTTCTACAAGTCCGACAAAGGCACAGCCATACAAAGCACCACCAACGGATTCGGCGGTCCGCTCACAGTCCTCGTAGGCTTCGACCCCGAAGGCACAGTCCTCGGCTACACCATCCTGGAACACTCAGAAACACCGGGACTCGGAGCCAAGGCAGGCGAATGGTTCCAGAAAGGCAACCGCGGAGACATCATCGGCAAAAAACCAGGTGAAGTCAAGTTCGGAGTAACCAAAGGCGGAGAAGGCGACATCGACGCCATCACAGCCTCAACCATCACCTCACGCGCATTCCTGCTCGCAGTGCAGAACGCCTACGACAAACTGACAAACGACGACACCAATGCGAATACTGGAGCCTCACAGCAGGCAAAAGCATCCGCACCAACAAAGGAAGGAGGAAACAATGAATAACTTCAAAGTCATACTCAACGGCATCGTAAAGGAGAACCCAACCTTCGTACTTCTCCTCGGAATGTGTCCTACCATCGGAACCACATCCAGCGCCATCAACGGAATGTCAATGGGACTCGCAACAATGTTCGTGCTCATCCTGTCGAACTTTCTCATCTCACTCATCAAGAACCTCGTCCCCGACATGGTGCGCATCCCATGCTACATCGTAGTCATCGCATCACTAGTGACAATCCTCCAGATGCTCATGCAGGCATACGTGCCCGACATCTATGCCACCCTCGGACTGTTCATTCCACTCATCGTGGTCAACTGCATCATCCTCGGCAGAGCCGAAGCATTCGCAGCCAAGAACACACCGATAGCCAGCATGTGCGACGGAATCGGAATAGGACTCGGCTTCACCATCGCACTCACCCTGCTCGGAGCCATCCGTGAATTTCTCGGAACAGGCGCCATCTTCGGCACCACACTCCAGGGCGAAAACTACGGAATGCTGATGTTCGTGCTCGCACCAGGAGGATTCATCGTACTGGGCTATCTCATCGCATTAGTCAACAAATTAAGAAAGGCATAAAATAAGAAAGGCATAAATATGGAATACGTATTGATATTTATAACAGCTATATTCGTAAACAATATAGTCCTGTCACAGTTCTTGGGAATATGCCCGTTTCTGGGAGTATCAAAGAAAATAACCACAGCCTCAGGCATGGGCGCAGCGGTAACCTTCGTACTCGTACTGGCAACAATCGTCACCTACCTCGTACAGAAGTACATCCTCGACCCCACAGGCTTGGCATACCTCCAAACCATTGCATTCATCCTCATCATTGCAGCACTAGTGCAGATGGTTGAAATCATTCTCAAGAAAGTATCACCGTCACTCTACCAGGCACTCGGAGTGTTTCTTCCCCTGATTACCACCAACTGCTGCATCCTCGGAGTAGCAATCCTCGTAATACAGAAAGACTTCAGCCTGCTCGAAGGAGTAGTCTACGCATTCTCCACAGCCCTCGGCTTCGCACTCGCCCTCATACTCTTTGCAGGACTGCGCGAACAGCTGGAGTTCTCAAAACTGCCAAAAGCAGTGACTGGAATGCCGATAGCACTCATCACCGCAGGCCTGCTCGCCATGGCATTCATGGGATTCAGCGGAGTAGACAATGGGCTCAAGAAACTCTTCGGAATAGAATAAAGGTTTCTGAATAGAATAAAGACTTGGGAATATAGGCTTTGGCAAGAATTCAAGAATAAAAGCTCTGAGACAGAACAAAGACCCTCAGTAAGAATTCAAGAATAAACGCAAGAGCAAAAGCCCTATAGGCCGAAATAAAAGGAGGCAAGAACCGTCAAACGGACTTACCTCCCTTTTATATAATATAAGTACACTTCTTATTTATACAATCGGTCTATACTTTGATCCTTTAGCCAAACCCCATCACAGGCAGCCCACCCTACTTTTTACCCAAGTTCAGTTTATCTATCAGTTTATTGAACTGCTCACGGATTTTCAGATTGGTCTTTTGGGTTTGTTCGAGAAGAATCTTGTTTGTCCGTCGGTTCACCTCAATCAGTTCCTCCGAACGCATCTGCATCATGCGGAACTGTTCAAGGATCACCGTCTGTATGTTCTCTGCCATATCAATCCTTCCTTCCTCTTTGGGACAAACGCAGAAAAGTCCTTTCGGTACAATCCTCACATCTACCTCGGCATCAGTCTCCATAGGGTCACCATCGAAATGAATCACACCTGCATGAGGGCGATGAACGACAAGACGTTTACACCTGAACGTGCTGACATGATTGTTGTTCTCTATTTTACCGTTCATCAGGCGCAAGGCAATCTGCGGTGCATCAATGACAGTGAAGGGCTTAATGATTGTGACATCAAGCAGACCATCCCTCACCGATGCCTGCGGTGCAATGTAGAAATTGTTGCCATACTGCGATGCATTGGCACACGAGATAAGGAATGCCTTCTGCACACTCTTCTCCTCCTTCTCATTCACAATGTCAATGCCATAAGTTTCCGGATTGTACTTCAAACCATTGGTCAACACATTCTCGACATACGACAGCGGACCTCGTGACCGTGACTTGGCAAACTTCTCGGAGATGAAAGCGTCAAACCCGATTCCACACGTGCAGAAAAAAGGATGGCCGTTTATCGATCCGTAATCCATCTTGCGAATAGTGCAACTGTTGATAAGTTCGATGGCACGGATTGCGTCAAGCGGAATATGCAGATGACGTGCAAGACCGTTGCCCGACCCACACGGAATGATGCCAAGAGCAGTATTGGTGTCCACCAAGACACATCCCACCTCATTCATCGTTCCATCACCGCCAATGGCACATACAATATCCGCACCCGCAACCACAGCCTCACGCGCAATCTCCTTGGCATGACCGGCATACGAAGTCTTCCGTATCTCGTAGGAAAACAAATCCTTGTCAAGACGCTTGTCAATTTGTCTCAAGATCATTTTCTTGCCAGACACTCCGGATATCGGGTTATATATAAATACAATCTTCTTTTTCTGCATTGAAGGTGATGTTGAAATTAGGATGCAAAAATAAAGAAAAAGAATGAGCCATGCGCCCTTTTGACCATGTTTTTTTACCCAAAGCACATTTTTCCATTAAAAACTATTGAGCATGAGAGTTTTTTTCGTACCTTTGCAGCCTGTACGGACAATTCAATGAATTGAACCAAATAAATTAATAATAAAAATAGATAGAGTGTTCGGCGTATATAAGACGGGATTACCTTATAATTATATTGCCACCAAGCCCCAAGGGTTTAAGTAGCACTCACAATGAATTATGGGTTTATTGCAAGAAAGATTTAAGGAGTATAGAGAGCCGCAGAAATACATGGAAGCTGGCATATACCCTTATTTTAGAGAAATCGACAGCCACCAGGATACAGAGGTGGTAATGGATGGCAAGAAAGTTCTGATGTTCGGTTCCAACTCATACATGGGACTCACATATGACAAGCGCATCGTTGATGCCGCAATCGAAGCCATCAAGAAATACGGAACTGGTTGTGCAGGCTCACGCTTCCTCAACGGAACACTTGATTTACACATCCAGCTCGAGCATGAATTGGCAGAGTTCGTCGGAAAAGACGAAGCACTGGTCTACTCTACAGGCTTCAGCGTCAACGCTGGTGTCGTTTCAGCACTCACAGGACGCAACGACTACATCCTGGGAGACGACAGAGACCACGCTTCAATCGTAGACGGACGCAGGCTTTCATTCTCAACATTCTATCACTACAAGCACAACGACATGGAAGACCTTGAGGCACAACTCAAGAAATGTCGTCAGGAGGCAATCAAGCTGATTGTAACCGATGGTCTGTTCTCAATGGAAGGTGACCTTGCCAAACTGCCTGAAATCGTTGAACTAAAAAAGAAGTACAACGCAAATATCATGGTGGACGAAGCACACGGTATCGGAGTGTTCGGAAGAAACGGACGAGGCACATGCGACCACTTTGGGGTGACCGACGACGTGGACCTCATCATGGGTACATTCTCAAAGTCACTCGCCTCAATCGGAGGTTTCATTGCAGCCGACAAAGACACAATCAACTATTTGCGCCATACTTCACGCACCTACATCTTCAGTGCAAGTAATACTCCGGCAGCAACAGCAGCAGCAATGGAAGCGCTCCACATTCTTAAGTCCGAGCCAGATCGCATAGAAAACCTTTGGAAAATCACCAACTATGCACTCAAGGCATTCAAGGATGCAGGATTCGAAATCGGAGACACCGAGAGCCCGATTATTCCACTCTACGTACGCAACGTAGAGAAGACATTCGAGGTAACCAAAAAAGCATTTGAAAAGGGAGTGTTCATCAACCCCGTCATTCCACCTGCTTGTGCACCACAAGACACATTGGTTCGTGTAGCCCTCATGGCAACACACACCAAAGAGCAAGTTGACCGCTGTGTTTCCGCACTCGTAGACTCATTCAAAGAACTCGGTATCTTAAAGTAGTAGTCAACTGTCCGCAGGCAGACGGCAATAGAAAGACTCTGAAAATCGAGACATAGCGTTTAGATTCAGAGTCTTTTTTCATTCCTGACAAAGCTAAAACCAACGCCCGAGGCTAAACGGAAGACCTACATTCCCTATCACAGAAGACCAAGAACAATGAGAATCGACATACTTACAGCAGTACCAGAGCTTTTGGACAGTTTCTTCGACAAATCCATACTGGGCAGAGCACAAAAAAAAGGACTGGCAGAAATATACGTCCACAACATCCGCGACTACACGGAAGACAAACACCGGAGGATAGACGACTACCCCTTCGGAGGATTTGCCGGCATGGTCATGCAATGCCAACCAATCGATGCATGCATATCAGCACTGAAAGCCGAAAGAAACTACGATGAGATAATATTCGTGACTCCCGACGGACAGCAGTTCGATCAACCGATGGCAAACGAACTGTCGCTCAAGGAAAACATCATCATCCTATGCGGCCACTACAAAGGGATAGATTATCGCATCCGTGAGCATCTCATAACAAAAGAAGTTAGCCTTGGCGATTTCGTACTCACAGGTGGAGAACTCGTTGCGGCGTGTATGGCAGATGCCATCGTCAGAGTTATCCCCGGAGCAATTGGCGACGAACAGAGCGCACTGTCCGATTCCTTTCAGGACAACCTGCTCGATGCACCAGTCTACACCCGTCCAGCCAACTACAAAGGATGGACTGTCCCCGACATCCTACTGTCGGGCAATCAAGCAAAGATAGAAGAATGGGCACTCCAGCAGTCAATGGAAAGAACCGCAAGGCTGCGCCCCGATCTACTGAACAACGATAAATAAAGTCCAACACAGCCATGCACAAACTTTTCCTCACCATCATCATTTCACTGGGAATCACATCCATGCAAGCACAAAAGCTTGTATGGCACGATGAATTCAATGCTGAAGGTCCAGTAGACATAAACTCATGGAACTTCGAAAATGGATTCGTACGCAACCATGAATATCAATGGTATCAAGAAGACAATGCATACCAAATCAACGGCACTCTGGTATTGGAAGGACGCATCGACAGTATCGCTAATCCACACTACAGCCACAATGCCGGAAACCATGATTGGAGGACAAGACAGCAATACGCACGCTATTCATCTGCAAGCATCAACACTCGCGGTAAATTCGAGTTCCTGTACGGAAGGATGGAAGTGAGAGCACGAATCCCTGCTGTAGTCGGAGCATGGCCAGCCATCTGGTTACTCGGCAGCAAATACGGTTGGCCGTCGGGCGGAGAGATTGACGTCATGGAATACTACCACATAAACGGGATTCCTCACATCCTCGCAAACGCATGTTGGGGCGACAACAATAACCGAGCAGTTTGGAACTCAAAGAAAACCGGCTACAAGCATTTCCTCGACAAAGATCCCTACTGGAGCGAGAAGTTCCACACATGGACAATGGACTGGACATCAGAATACATCCGGATTTATCTCGACGGAGAACTGCTTAACGACATCGACCTCACCAAAACAGTCAACGGCAACAAAGGGGGAAACGAATGTCCGTTCCACACGCCGCAATACATCCTGCTGAATCTTGCAATCGGAGGAGACAACGGAGGTGAGCCAGTCAACGATGCTTTTCCGCTGCGATACGAAATCGACTACGTGAGAGTTTATCAGTAAAGGCAAGCAGTCTTTTAAGCCTTGTTTTATAGCTACGGAACTCGAATTCCTTAAAATTTCGCCCAAACTGAATGAATGTATCAGTTTTATGTCTATCTTTGTAAGGTCATTTGAATCAACAGAAGCAAACATGAACAAGTCATTATTACCATTGGCATTATTTGCCATTTTCACACTAAATTCCTTTGCGCAGACAAGTCATCGTGAACTCACGCTTGAAGATGCAGTAAGCGGCGGATGGACACTGATTCCACAGAAATATCCATCCGAGGGATTTCCAGTAAGCGAGAAGACCCAAGCCATGCCATACGAGTCCGCTGCCATAACCGACAGCGAGAACTACAGCGCAATCAACAGCGACGCATCCTACGCTCTGATATTCACCAACCGCAAGAAAGTATGGAGGTATGCCACACGAGGCGACTACTACCTCGTCAATCTGAAGACAAAGGAAAAGCGCCAACTCGGAGCTACCCTTCCCGAGTCAAGCCTCATGTTCACTAAGTTTTCACCCGACGGAACCAAAGTGGCTTACGTTTCAAAAAACAACATCTATCTCGAGTCATGCAGCATGGCCGACACACTGATCCAGCAACTGACCACCGACGGCAACGACACCATCGTCAACGGAACATTCGACTGGGTGTATGAAGAAGAGTTCGACTGCCGCGACGGATTCCGTTGGAGCAACGACAGCAAGAATATCGCCTATTGGCAAAGCAATACCAGCGGTACAGGATGGTTCGACATCATCGACAATGTGAGCAACGTCTACCCCACCGTCCAACACTTCCCCTACCCAAAAGCCGGAACCACAAATTCTGCAGTACACATCGGAGTGCTCAACATCACAGCCAAAGGCACACCGACACAATGGCTCGGAATCCCAGGCGACCAACGTGAGAACTATCTGCCAAGAATGGAGTTCATCCCAGGAACCAACAAACTGATGATCCAGCAGATGAACCGCCCGCAGAACACCAACACAGTATGGACTGCCACAGTGACCGACGGACATGCCACACAGCCACAAGTGCTGTGCACCGACACCGACAAGGCATGGGTTGAAACCAACGACAACATTCATTGGCTCAGCGGCAACAAATACTTCATCTTCACGTCAGAACGCGACGGATGGCGTCACCTATACAGAGTGTCAGCCGATGGAAAAAAATGGGACTGCATCACAAAAGGCAATTTCGACGTGGTAAGCGAACTTGCATTCGACGAAGCCAACGGATACATCTATTTCTCCGCATCACCCGACAATGCTACCGAACTCTACATGTTCCGCACCAAGGCAATGGGCAACGGCACAGTGGAAAACATCACTGCAATGTGCCACAACGGGAAACCCGAAGCAGGACAATACTACTACGATTTCTCCCCCGAGCACGACTATGCCATCGAGACCTATTCGTCAGCCAACCATCTGCCACAATACAGCATGATGAGGATGAGCAAAAACGGCAAATGGAGCCTCGACCACCAGATGGAAGATAATGCCGAGGGACAGAAAGTGTGGGAGAGTTTCGGATTCCCCAAAAAAGAATTCGTAAAGGTAAAGAGCGGAGACCTCATGCTCGACGCATGGATAATCAAACCAGCAGACTTCGACCCAACGAAAAAATATCCTGTCATCGACTATGTCTATGGCGAACCGGCATCAGCTACAGTACAAAACATCTGGAGCACCGACCTGTTCTGGCATTATCTCGCTAACCAAGGCTACATCGTTGTCAGCATAGAGAACAGAGGTGCCAACTGCCCTCGCGGACGTGAATGGAGGAAATGCATCTACGGAGAAGTTGGAGTGGCAGCCAGCGAAGACCAGGCACGCGGCATCATGGACTTGTGCCGTCACTACGAATATATGGATTCCACCCGTCTCGGCATCACAGGCTGGAGCGGAGGCGGAGCACAGACCCTCAACAGCATGTTCCGCTACCCCGATGTATTCAAGACAGGCGTAGCCATCGCCTTCGTGTCCGACCAACGCCTGTACGACACCGTTTACCAGGAACGCTACATGAACACACCGCAGAACAACCCCGACGGATATTTCCGCGGCAGTCCAATCAATTTTGCTGAAGGACTAAAAGGCAACCTGCTCATCATCCACGGAACAGGCGACGACAATGTCCACTATCAGAACACCGAAATGTTGGCAAACCGACTCATCTCTTTGGGTAAGATATTCTACCAGGTAAGCTACCCGATGCGCACCCACGGCATAAGCGAAGGTAAGGGAACAAGCCTGCACTTGCGCAAAACCATCGTAGACTTCTGGAAGAAGAATCTTTGATGAATGGACTTGATAAAATAAACTTGATATAATAAGCACAGAGGATGCACGGATTTCACTGTAAACGTGCATCCTTTTTTATCAACCGAACACAGCTAAAGCACCCCGTATTGGCATTGAAAACCACTGAAAGACAAAATAATTCACTTTTTCTGTAAACTCCGCTTTGCAATATCATTTAAAAGTCGTACCTTTGCAAAAATATTTAGAAAGCATCGTAACACAGTACAACAAAAAACGAGATTTAATATGGAGTCATTTTTCCGTACGCACGAATACTTAGTAAAGAACCTGAATGCACCGGTACGCAGAGATTTGATGGACGAGATCGACTGGAAAAAGCGTATGATTGGAATCAAGGGAGCAAGAGGTGTGGGAAAAACTACGTTCTTACTACAGTACGCAAAAGAGCACTATTCCCCAGACGATCATCAGTGTCTCTATATTAATACAAACAACTTCTATGTACAGAACATCGGCATAACAGAATTTGCCCACGAGTTCTACCGCAACGGAGGTAAAGTCCTGCTAATTGACCAAGTGTTCAAACAGCCCGACTGGAGCAAACAGCTGCGTGAATGCTACAACCGCTATCCCGGACTGAAAATTGTATTCACCGGGTCGTCAGTCATGCGGCTCAAGGAAGACAACCCCGAACTCAATGGCATTGTCGATTCCTACAACCTGAGAGGATTCTCCTTCCGTGAATTCTACAACCTGCGTACAGGCAGTTTCTTCCCCGCATATACACTCGACCAGATTCTTGCCGACCACACCAAGATTGCAACACAAATCGTGACAAAAGCAAATCCGCGCGACTACTTCCAGGAATACCTGCACCACGGATTCTATCCCTTCTTCCTCGAACAGACCAACTATTCAGAGAACCTGCTGAAGACTATGAACATGATGATTGAGGTCGATATCCTTCAGATCAAACAAATCGAGCTGAAGTATCTGCCAAAAATCAAGCAGATGTTCTATCTCTTGACAAACAGCGGAAGCAGCGTACCAAACATCAGTCAGTTGGCAGTGGAACTCGGGATGTCGAGAGCCACAGTGATGAACTACATAAAGTACCTCATGGAAGCACGCCTCGTAAACATGATTTATGCCAAGGGCGACGAATTCCCCAAGAAGCCGGCACGCGTACTCCTCCACAATTCAAACTTGATGTACAGTTTCTACCCACAGAGATTCGACGAACACGACGTGCTTGAAACCTTCTTCTGCAACACAGTCTGGAAAGACCACAAAGTCAACAAGGCAGGCAACATCTGCTCATTCCTCATCGACGGACAGCAGGAATTCCGCGTCATCGAACACGGAGCGCGCCAGAAGAACAAGTCGAAAGTCATATTCGCAGTCAACCAGAGAGATGTGGGCGAAGGCAACCTCATACCACTCTGGCTGTTCGGCTTCCTCTATTGATTATTGACAGTTAAATGAATGGCAAACACAACCAGTCGTAGACCATTTATCAACCACAAACATCTATAACAACAGTAACAAGATATATTTTAAACATACAACTCTAACAGAAAATGGCTAAAGAGAAAAAATTCATTACCTGTGATGGTAATCAGGCAGCTGCACATATTGCATATATGTTCTCAGAAGTAGCTGCCATCTATCCTATCACCCCATCGTCTCCAATGGCAGAGCATGTAGACGAATGGGCGGTTCAAGGCCGTAAGAACATTTTTGGCGACACAGTACTCGTTCAGGAAATGCAGTCAGAGGCTGGAGCTGCAGGTGCAGTCCACGGTTCACTCCAGGCAGGAGCACTCACAACCACCTTCACTGCTTCACAAGGACTTCTCCTTATGATTCCTAACATGTACAAGATAGCAGGAGAATTCCTTCCATCCGTATTCCATGTATCAGCCCGCACAGTAGCATCCCACTCTCTCTGTATCTTCGGCGACCATAGCGACGTCATGGCATGCCGCCAGACTGGATTCGCCATGCTTTGCGAAGGTTCAGTACAGGAAGTCATGGACCTCAGTGCAGTAGCTCATCTCACAGCATTGAAGACACGCGTGCCGTTCATCAACTTTTTCGATGGATTCCGCACCTCACACGAGTACCACAAGATTGAGGAGATGGACATGGAAGATCTCCGTCCACTCGTACCAATGGACAAGGTATCAGAATTCCGCACACGTGCACTCTCTCCAGAACACCCCGAAGCAAAGGGTATGGCAGAAAACCCCGAGACCTTCTTCCCACACCGCGAGTCATGCAACCCATTCTACGATTCAGTGCCTGAAGCCGTTGAAGAGTACATGAAGGAGATGTCAAGAATCACCGGACGCAAGTACGACCTCTTCTCTTACTACGGAGCCGAAGATGCCGACAAAGTAATCATCCTCATGGGTTCTGCCACAGAAGCAGCACGCGAAGCCATCGACTATGCCAATGCCAACGGCAAGAAGTACGGTATGGTTTCCGTTCACCTTTACAGACCATTCTCTGTAAAACATCTGTTGAAAGCAGTTCCAAAGACAGTCAAGCGCATCGCAGTGCTCGACAGAACCAAGGAACCAGGAGCAAACGGAGAACCACTCTACCTTGACGTAAGAGACGCATTCTACGGACAGGAGAATGCCCCACTCATCGTTGGCGGACGCTACGGACTAGGTTCTTACGATGTCACACCAACATTGATACTCTCAGTCTACGACAACCTCGAACTCCCACAACCAAAGAACCACTTCACTTTGGGAATTGTCGATGACGTTACTTTCCACTCACTCCCAATCGAGGAAGAGAAAGCACTTGGCGGCGAAGGCATCTTCGAGGCAAAGTTCTACGGACTTGGTGCCGACGGAACAGTAGGTGCAAACAAGAATTCAGTGAAGATCATAGGTGACAACACTAATAAATATTGCCAGGCATACTTCTCCTACGACTCAAAGAAGTCTGGAGGATTCACCTGCTCTCACCTTCGTTTCGGGGACACACCAATCCGTTCCACTTACCAGATAAAGACTCCAAACTTCGTGGCATGCCACGTACAGGCATATCTCCGCATGTACGATGTATTGCGCGGTCTGCGTCAGAACGGACAGTTCCTTCTCAACACCATCTGGGACGGAGACGAACTCGTGAAGAACCTGCCAAACAAAATCAAGAAATACTTCGCAGAGAAGAACATCACAGTCTACTACATCAATGCCACAAAGATTGCACAGGAAATCGGACTTGGTAACCGTACCAACACCATCCTCCAGTCAGCATTCTTCCGCATCACCGAAGTAATCCCTGTTGACCTTGCAATCGAACAAATGAAGAAGTTCATCGTCAAATCCTATGGCAACAAGGGTGAGGATGTGGTAAACATGAACTACTCAGCAGTTGACCGCGGAGGTGAATACAAGACACTTACTGTTGACCCTGCATGGGCAAAACTTCCAGATGAACCAGAAGAGAAGAACGACGACCCAGAGTTCATCAACAAGCTCGTGCGTCCTATCAATGCACAAAACGGTGATCTTCTCCCAGTATCAGCATACAAGGGATATGAAGACGGTATGTGGGAACAGGGCACAGCAGCCTACGAGAAACGTGGTGTTGCAGCATTCGTTCCACAGTGGGATCCAGCCAACTGTATCCAGTGCAACAAGTGTGCATTCGTATGTCCACACTCTTGTATCCGTCCATTCGCAATGGATGCCGACGAAGCAGCAAAACTCGATGCAGCAAAGATTGAAATCAAGGCACCGGCACCACTCAAGGGCATGCAGTTCCGCATGCAAGTGGGTGTTCTCGACTGTCTTGGTTGCGGCAACTGTGTAGACGTATGTCCGGGAAACAAGGGAGCAAAAGCCCTCAAGATGGTTCCGCTCCAGGGAGAACTGGGCGAAGCAAAGAACTGGGAATATTGCGTAAAGCAGGTTAAGTCAAAGCAAGACCTTGTCGATGTCAAGTCCAACCCACGTCTCAGCCAGTTCGCTACCCCACTGTTCGAGTTCTCAGGAGCTTGTTCAGGATGCGGAGAGACTCCATACGTGAAACTGATTTCACAGCTGTTCGGTGACAGAGAGATCGTAGCCAACGCAACAGGTTGTTCATCAATTTATTCAGGTTCAATCCCATCAACACCATACACTAAGAACGAGAAAGGACAAGGTCCTGCATGGTCAAACTCATTGTTCGAGGATTTCTGCGAATACGGACTTGGAATGACCATTGCCAACAAGAAGATGCGCGCACGCATCGTAGCAATCCTCAACGAGCTCATCGCCAAGGAAGGCACACCAGCCGAGTTCAAGGCAGCGGCCCAGGAATGGATTGACGGCAAGGACAATGCAGATGCATCAAAGGCAGCAGCAGCCAAACTCAATCCACTTATCGTCAAAGGACGTGAGGCAGGATGCGAATACTGCAAGCAGCTTTCAGAATTGTCCCACTACCTCGTTAAGCGTTCACAGTGGATCATCGGTGGCGACGGTGCCGCTTACGATATAGGCTACGGAGGTCTCGACCATGTATTGGCATCAGGCGAAGACGTGAATATCTTCGTAGTCGATACCGAGGTCTACTCAAATACCGGAGGTCAGTCATCAAAGTCAACCCCACTTGGAGCCATTGCACAGTTTGCTGCAGGCGGAAAGCGCATCACCAAGAAAGACCTCGGACTCATGCAGACCACCTATGGTTACATCTATGTGGCACAAGTTGCAATGGGAGCCGACAACGCACAGTGTCTCAAGGCAATCCGCGAGGCAGAGGCATACCCAGGTCCGTCACTCGTCATCGGTTATGCTCCATGTATCAACCATGGTCTGAAAGCCAAGGGCGGTATGGGCAAGAGCCAGGCAGAGGAAGCCAAAGCAGTAGAATGCGGTTACTGGCACCTTTGGAGATTCGACCCACGTCTCGCAGAGCAGGGCAAAAATCCGTTCCAGCTCGACTCAAAAGCACCGAACTGGGATAACTTCCAGGCATTCCTCGACGGAGAGGTACGTTACCTCTCACTCAAGAAGGCCAAACCAAATGAAGCTCAAGAGCTGTTCGATGCATCAAAGAAAGCAGCCCAGCACCGCTATGCAACTTACGTTCGCATGAGCAAGCTAGACTACTCAGTAGAGTAAACTACATTAATATACTTGAAATCTATATCTTTGGAAGCCGGACATGTCGCAATGACAAGTCCGGCTTTACTTTTCCCAAGTATTGTCTTGTAGAGAAAGATGATTACACCATATTTCAACCTCAACCCAACTTTGACCTATTTGCCTTGTTTTTATTGTTGTATCAGTAATTTAGCTACTGCGCTTTGCATTACTGTGTACTACAGATTTTGTCTATCTTGATTTTTCTGAATGGCATTTTCTTATACTTTAGTCGTTCGAAATGTCAGTTGCAGCTTTCGTCGGCTAGCTGCATTGTCGCAGGTGGATTCTCTCGCCCAAAGCATTTGTTGCTTCCGTGGTTATTGCTTTCTGTGTAGACATTATTCGGACGATTTCCGTCCAATAGTGCGTCATGTCTGTTTGCTTCAGTCGATAACGAATAGTGTTTACTATCCAATAAGCCAGCAATCCAAAGAAAAGGTGGGCATCAGAGCATTCATCTTTCTGATGATGAATGAGACGTAGATTGAGGTCTGTCTTAAGTTGCCGATTGGTGCATTCTATCTCCCTCGTCAGATTGTAATAGTCCCAAGTAGTCTTTTCGTCAAAAGTCGCCACATTTGTGCACAGGAAATAAATATCGCTGTCCTTATCCACATTCTCCGGTATGACTATCCACTAGTCCATGTCGGCCATGTTCTTTGGGTTCTCTTCGTTGTCGGGTGCGCCCCTTTTTGGACAAAATTCCGCACACGATTTTGAACACTCTATATAATTGGTACAATAGCTTCGTATGACTGAAAATCAAACGGGGTGCACCTCGATGCCCGACGAGGTACTACCTCGTTGCCCGATGAGGTGCACCGCATTGCCCGATGAGGTGCACCGCATTGCCCGACGAGGTGATACCTCATAAAAAAACAGGTACAACCATTCCATAAAAAAACGTTTGAATTCTCTCACTACAAAGGCAATCTTGGAAACCGGTACAGATCAAACCACATGAAATCAACCCATAGATTCCCTAACCGTCATGAATCTACGTCATCGTGTGAGCGAGAACTTGCAGCTTATTCCGAAATCGGCTGTTGTGGTCGGATATGAGCTTGTGGTAACGAGCGGAACGTTTCTCTGCCAATCGAGATATCCACTCAGTGTGAGCAGACGGCTGAAGGTGTAGTCAGCTGAAACTGCAAGTTTATAGGCTGTGCTTCCATTGGTCGACGTTGCGACAGTGGTCTGGATATTTCGGTTAAGCGCATTCTGCATGCGGTAAGAGAAGTCAATACGCAGGTTCAGATCGTGGCTCACGCCTCCCACCCTTGTGTTTGATGTACTCTTGGTAGAGGTGTCGTCCTTCGCATCCTTGCTGTTCTTTTTCATATTCTTGCTCTTTGACTGACCGGACTGTATGCGCTTTGCACCAAACAGGTTGAGGTCTTTCAACTTGTAGCCGAAGCCAACAACGATGTCATTGGAATAATTCTCGGTGAGGGCAACAGACGTGAGGCTCAGGTTGAGCGAACGGGTTTTCTTGTACTCGAGCTTTGCTGTCATTCCGCTGTTGAATGTCATGTCAACACCTATCAGAGGCGAGAATGACTCGGTGATGGACACTGTACTGATGTTGTACATGCTGCTCGGAACCGGATTGCCGGATGTAACGTCAAGCACAAAACCGAGGTCGTTCATGTAGCCCATATAGTTGGTGTATGAATTGTAGGCTCCCACGGCATACACGCTCTTGTAGGCATGATTGATATTGAAGCTCTTGAAACGCTGCGAGAACCACGAGAGTTTAGACAAGCCGCTATAGGTGAATTTCCAGTTCGGCATCATCTTCAGCACTGATGGGAAGATGTCGAGACTGCTGCGCGACGGGTTGCTACCGGTGTATGCAGCAAGGAATGCCGGAATCAGCACATCAGCTGAGTACTGGTTGACCTCTCCGTTTGCTGGGTCAAAGATCTTGCCTTCATACGCGTTGCCAGTGCCAACCGGATAGATTGCATTCTCATACCGTGCCTGCACTCTTGCCTGCATAACCGGGATATTGGCAAGGAAGTCATTGAACGGCTTGGAGTTGTAGTTGTTGTTGATGTTGCCTGAGCTGGCAAATGCACTCTTTGCTGTTATCACAGTCATATTGAAACTACCGCTCTGGGTGGTCGGCATACCTTCATACATGAACTGGATGCTCTTCGACTTGTTGACAGTGCGGCTGGCATTAAGGTCAATCTTGAAGTCGCGCAATGGTTCGAGTGTCAACTTCACCTGCAGGTCTTCCGTGGCATTGGTAGTCACCGGAGTGGTGATGTTTGAGTCGTTCTGCATGAGCCATCCGTTGCGTGCTGCCTTGTCCACATAGCCGTCGCCCACTGCGCCGAAAGCAAAGTCGAGTCCAGGAGACAGGATACCGTTGACAGACTTCTGTCCGAACGCATCGCCTATCTCGGTCTTGAATCCCGGAAGCGTCATGGTGTAGGTGTTGCGGTAAGTGAAACTGGCATTGCGCACCATCATCAATCCGCGAGCCAAGGTTTGCACGGTCTTGTACCAGCCCTTATCCTCGAGCGGTTCCTTGGCTGTCACTGTAATCTTCACCGGGATGGTGTCATGGTTCTTCACGCGGATAGTGTTTTCGTCCACCTTCTTGTACTTCAGGTCGTAGGTCTTGCCTTCCTTAGTGGTTGCCTTCACTATGATACGTTTGGACTTCTGTCCGTGTTTCACCTCGGTGTAGGTTGAATCATTAAGTGTAAATTCCTTTGAAAAGCTCTTCTTGTTCTTGTTTTGGGCAGCAGAATTGCCTTTGCTCTTTGCATCGGCAGCTGCATTCTTCTTGTCAGTACCCTCTGCGCCCTTGCCATCCTTGGAGTCCTTGCCCTCCTTATTATCCTTATTATCCTTGCTGTCCGCATCTTTGGTAGACTTGGCAGAAGTCTTTGTGGTCTTCTTGTTTGTAGTCTTCTTCTTGTTGTTAGCAGAGAAGCGCTGATTGGCTGCATCGAGGAACTTGGACTTCTTGTAGAGGGTTTCAAAGTTTATCTTACCGTTGATATTGATGGTGCGTGAGGTGTTGGCAGTGTGTCCCAACGATGTTCCGTCTTCCATCTCCGTACCGCGGTTCCATCCGTACGTACTTGCATAACTTCCGTCGAGTGTCATCCAGTTGAGCACCGGAATCTTACTCAGAGGCACTGTGTACGAACCATTGAATGTAGAGGCATAAGTGAGAGGACGTCCGAAATGGGCAAGACTGGTCTTCACCGAGTCTTTCCATGCCTCATAGCGGTCGGGATAAAGGTCTTTGTTGACCGGGGTGTATGGTTCCTCAATCTCTGCATGGGTGGCTGAGGTGTACTGGAGTTTCAGTGACTTGAACAAATCCCAGCGAAGGGAGAATTGACGGTTCCACAGGAACTGCTCGGACCAGGTAACAGGAAGCCGCGTTCCTGCATCAATGTCGCGTTCTTGGAACTCGTAGTAGCTTCGTGTTATGTCGGTATTGAACTGAATGCTCTGAGGCAGATAGTTGAGGTTCTGTGCCTTGATGATGTCGAGCCACTTCGACTTTCCCTTGAGTTTCTTGAACGGCTCCAGGGTCTTGTACTTGGGCGAATAGCTGTAGCTCATGTTGAACTTCCAATTCTCGTCGTTCTCATACACGGTGGTTTCGCCCGTCTTGTACTGCTGGCTGTATGAATAGCTGAACGAGAAGTTCGCTGGGTCGTATGGCATCGGCACACGGCTTTGGTAATTGGATTTCCAGTTGCTCAGCGAGAAATTCTTATTCTTCACCACCGACTCGGTAAGGTTTGCCAGTGAATCCCGTTCTGATCGGGTTTCACATTCGTCGAGTGCATCTTTCAGCAGCATGTCGGTATCGAACGGATTGTACTTGGGCGACACTTTCTGCCAAGAATATGAATAGTAGAACGGAAGATTGAGTTTCCAGTCTTCCGGAAACAGTTTGCCCAAATCGAAGTTGGTGGTGATGCCCCACTCATAGAGATTGTCGTCACGCCTTGATGAAATCCCTTCTTCCAGACCTCCAAAACCGGCACTCTCCACATGTCCGGTGAGGTTGACACTACCCAAGTCCGACAACTGTACATTGAGGTTTCCCTGTGCAGCATAACCGCCGTCGTTGTTGTAGTCCTGCAGTCGCAGTTCGTTGACCCATACCTCCACTGAATTGGTGGAAGAGCCATTATTGCGGACTCCAATCATCATGGTCTTAACCTCTCCCAACGACGGATTTCCCATTACGCTCACCTTGTTGTTTGGATTGTCGGGGTCGTATTCATAATACAATTGGGTATAGCTTGCCTGATTACTTGCCTTCGCCACGTTTCGGGCATGCTTCACCTTGGTCAGTAAGTCGAAATCAATGTCCAGCATATTGGCATCGGGCCACACAGCCTCGCAACCGGCAGTAGTATAGGTATCGTAATGTCCTTCGGGAGTGAGGGTCAGCGGAATCTCATATTCGTAGTAATTGCTCTTGTAGTCACTTCCCAAACGCACGAATACGCTCATCTGATTGTTCTGCAATGTCTGGTCACCCTCGAGCGCATTTGCATGCACAAACATCTGAACGTGCTTGTACTTGCGCAGGTCTTTGTTCATATCCTTGTAAACGGCACGGGCATCACCCACAGCAAGGTTCTTCACCGTAATGGCAAGAGCCTGCTCGTTGGACTGAGTCAACTGAGGCTGGTTGGGGTCGACTACGCGGGTTACTCCTGGAGGAAGCACATAGTTCACCGGTGCCTTGCCGTTGTTCTCTTCAATATTTACTGCCGCAGTCTCCAGTGTTCCGCTCACGCTCGGTTTGTCACCGGTGTACAGAGCCTTGGAATAGTTGCGCCACTCGCCACCCACAAGGTCGAAGGATGCAAAGCGGAGGACTACCGGCTCTTCGAAATCGGTAAGGTAAACTCGCATGAAGCGGATGCTGCTCATGTCGTTGATGCTTCCTACTGTTGTGCCCTCTTCCACCGGCACACGGAACAAGTACCAGGAAACTTCTTCCTCGTTCTTATTTCTCAGCTTCACCGATGTCTTTCTCTCGTCCACGATGAAGTTCTTGCCCACAACCAGGTCTTCCGGTCGCAAACTGATGACGTACTTGTAGAAGTTCTCGTACTCGTTCATCGTGTAGTCCTGGTTTATATCCTCTGCGTCAGGAGTAGTCTTGTAGGCAGTACTGTATGATTCACCACTCTCGCTTGAAAGCGGAGAGTTGCCTTCCGTATTGTTTATCCGCTTGTATCGCTCAAGAATTGAGGTGTGCTCAGTGTCGAAGTCTGACCCACGGAAATAATGGTAGTTGTCGCCTGCCGGGTCATCGTAGATTGAGTCGTAGACTTCCTGACGGACTTTCGACTTGATGTTGTTCAGATAATTGGCATAAGCCCCATATGTACGCTCCTCAACGGATGAAAGTCCGTTGAGTCCCACGTCTTGTTTCTGTCGTGCACCGCTCTCAGTGCTGAATGAATAGACAACACTCTTCTCGTTCGGCACTTTTCCCCAAGTAGTGTAAGAAACTGACGATGCATCACTGACGGGCAGACCGCTCTCATAAAATTTCTTTCCGTCCTTCAGCACGTCTTCGCTTATATCGCCGAGGTTGAGTACGAGATTTCCTCCGTAGTTCTTGCCGTCGTTAAGTTTGCCAGAGTAGATGAACGGATCGAGCATCCAGAACTCCACGTACTGGATGTTGGATGTTTCGAAATCGCTCACGTCTATCTTGCGCATCATTCCTCCCCAGCGTTTTTTCGGGTCGTTCAAGTGTCCGTCGATATCCACATCTGGGTCAAGGTTGTATGGTCCACGCTCATTTGGATAGTATGCAAGGTTGAGGATGGAAAGGGTGTTGCTCTCTCCCTGGTTGACATCACGGTTGGGATAGACCTCACGCACATAGACCTCACGCACATAATGGTTGGAAAGCTGGTCCAGGTCGTTCTTGATGTGGGCTGGAGTGAGTGATGAACTGCGGCGGGTGAACAATGGGTCAATGGTATACCAAGCCAGGCGTGCTCTGTTGTAGCCGTAAAGCACTGAATCGGAAAGGTTTCCATATTCCAGGTCGGAAGGTGTGGAGCAAAGCATCCAAGCACTTGGAGTGCTATAGTCATAGGCTTTCTTGGTTTCCTCGAAATCGTCTAGATATGAGGCATTCGACTGCACTCCCTTGGCTTTGCCTGCAATGAGTTGGGCAAATTCTCCTGAAAAATTGATACTTGACGGTTGGGTTGCTTCAATGAAAGGCAGTTTGTCTATCATGTTGGTGAGCCACTGGCTGTTCTGTTTCCAGTTCACGCTGAGTCCCCAGATAGTGTTGTTCAATGGTTCACTGCCCATTGCCACTTTCGTGGTCTGCGGTTGTTCGGTCAGTCGCATGTAAGTACCGCCCAACTGAAAGTTCTTTGAGAAGTCGTAAGTCCAGTTGAGTCCGAGCATCGTCTTGCGCATCAGCGAGTAAGTCTCCTGACTTTCCATGCTCACACTCACGTTAGTTCCTGCATCGATGATGCTTTGGTTGATGATGGTCACATATCCTGAACTGTAGTCTACGGTGTAGTCCGACCCTTCTGTCAGAGTCACCCCACCTGCTGTCACAACCACTGATCCTTGAGGCACATAGTCCTGTCCCAGATAAATCTGACTGCCCGAAGATCCCTTGTATTCACCTGTCAGAATGAACTTGTTCTTCTCCGCAATCTGCTTGGCGACGGTCTTTGTGGTATCGTACAGTTCATAGTAGCAATATTTGTCTGCCAGCTCCTTGTCGGCAAGTTTCGTGGCAAGCCAGTCTCCAAACGGTTCCACTACTGGAAAGATGACTTTTCCCTTGGATGCAAGAACAGTGTAGCCGTCGATATAGTCGTACTTGCCGTTTGGATTGGTCTTCAGATTATCGTCCAAACGGTCAAGGTTCATCATCTTCAGTATGGTGGTATTCTTGAAATCTCCCTCCGGAATATAGGAAAGATAGACACCGGTAGTATCGCAGAGATACTTGATGTCGAGCTTGAACTTCTCTTTCTGCAACGACTGGGCATTGAGCGAGTAGACATTCTTCATCATCAAGTCCCAGTTGCCCATGTTTGGTGAATTGCTTGTGTTCTTCAGAAGTTTCACATACAAAGCCTGGTCGTTGTCCTTGATGTTTGAAGAGAACTCTCCCACCTGATAGGTGTTGCCTCCGTAAGTGTATTCATATGCTACTGCAAGCACGCTGTTTGCCTGGAGCTTGGAACTGAGCGAAACATAACCGAGATAAGAGTTGAGTGTGTATTCAGAGGAGGAGAGCAAGCGTGCGTTCTCCACTTTCTCGTAGTCCACACCACCCACCAGCCCGCTTGTCTCAAGCACAGTGCTTGCCTGGTCGATGTTGCGTGCATCTGCAAAGTCGTTGACCACAGTGGAATAGAGGTTGTTGGATGAGTTCTGCGGAACTGAAGGTCCGGAGCCACTCCACATGCCTGTATTACTTATCTTTGTTCTTTCGCCCAAATCCACGAAGCCAACGATATCGCGTGTGTTTTCCGTTGCGCCCGAGGTGTTGGTCACCCAAATTTCGATTCGGGTGATGTTCACTCCCGAAGTGATGGTAGGCAGAGTGGAGCAAGCCTGGTTGTAAGTGTCTCTGAAGTATTGCGAGAGGAAGAAATGAGTGTTCTCGTCGTAATTGCTTGCCTCAATCTCGAAGGAAGACAATTGTGCGCCGCCAGTTGACGATACGGAGGTCGACTTGGATTTCTTCTGCGAAACCACAGTCTGAAGGTTCAACTTTCCGAACTGCAAATCGGTTCTGATACCGAACAGTGATTGTGCGCCACGTACGAGCGAGTTGTTTGATGGGAATGTGACGTTACCTGCTTCCAGGAGTTTCACGATCTCGTCTTCCTTGCCTTCATAACTGAGTTTCAAGTTTTTGCTATCGAAATCAAAGGAGGCATCAGTATTGTAGCCAAGAGTAAAACTCATCTTGTCACCAATGCTGGCATTGACATTCAGGTTTATCTTCTCGTCGAAATCAAAATCTGTGGTCTTGCGGTTGCGCTCTGCAAGCGACGGATTGTCGGTGAACTGATAGTTGAAGCCCATCTTCAGTTCGGCACTTCCCTGCGTCTTTATCCTCACTCCGCCCGGTCCGAAGATTTTCTCGGCTGGTCCGAGGTCGAAGTGCATATCGGTGAAGTCGAACTTGTCCTGTCCTTTGTGCGTGAACAGAGAATCGTTTCGCTGACGGAAATATTCGTTGAGGACTTTGCGTGAATTCCATCGCATATATTCCTCCGGAGTCATGAGGTAAGGCGCGCTCAAGTAGTTGTCACCCAGTTTAGTACCTATCTTATAGTAACCACTCTTCTCGTCATATTCGCCGACATCTTGCTTGAGATTCTCGGGGTCAGCCAAGTCAAGCGAAGTCTCTACAGGCGTTTCGTCATTCGGATAGTCAGTCTTCTTCACCTTCACATGTGTGGTTGTGTCCACTGGTGCTTGCTGAGCCGGGGAAGATTCGCCGGGGATCATTGAATTCGACGTATCAAAGAAAGCCACAACGGACGCATCAGACATTGCGCCCACCGCAACGGCAAACACAAGTGTCCAAACGACAAACGACAGTGACAGTTTCTTTTTAGTTTTCATTCAATTCCTTGTAATTCAGGTGACTTATCAAAGCATCTTGAGTGCCAACTTGATGACTTTCTCCACCGGTGCATCAGGCTCGTCCGTAAGGATGGCTTTGACCACCTTGCTTGTCGGAGCTGGAGGAAATCCAAGCATCTTAAGAGCCTCAACTGCTTCATCATGCACTTCCTTGTTGATTGATGTAACTGTATTGGCACCATTGCCACTTGACTGTGCTTCAATGCCAATCGAGTCAATCTTGTCTTTCAGTTCGAGGATTATCTTCTGCGCAGTCTTCTTTCCCAGACCTTTCACGGTTGACAGCAGGCGGTCGTTGCCGTCAGCAACAATGTTTGCCACTTCTGCAGGAGAGAACGAAGAGAGCACCATACGGGCTGTATTGCCACCAACGCCCGACACTGAAATCAGCAGCAGAAACAAAGCGCGTTCCTGCTTTGAGGCAAAGCCGAACAGCACCCACGCATCTTCTCTTATTGCTTCATACACATAGAGTTTTGCTTCTTCCTTGTTCTGAATGTCAGTATAGGTATTCAGCGAAATATTTACGGCGTAGCCAACTCCAGCACATTCTATGACTGCCGAAGCCGGTGTCAAATCTGTTACTTTCCCTTTTATATAGTCAATCATCTTACTATTCTGAATTAAAATTCCCAATCAAGCCCAGTGCATCAGCACACATAGAGAGCCATCATTAATACAATAACGCCCTTTTCGTTTGTTTATTGCACACCTTATATATTAATAAGGTGCAAAGTTAAGAATTTATCCCGAGAACATTCCATAAAATTCCATATTTATTTTGATTCATTGATTACAAGACTTAGGTTTAGAGCGCCAGGCAAATATGTTTGGGCAAATCCTAATTAGCGGATCTTGGTTTCGGATCTTGGCTTCCTCTCCAAAGAATCAGCAGTTCTTTTGTACAGCTCTTTTCAAGATATTCTTTCAAGCAGGTCTTTTGTACAGTTGACTACAGCATACAAAGTCTCACCTAAAAAAAATAATGAAAGAGACATTCTCGCGAACGCCTCTTTCCGCCCCAATAAGCATAAACTGTTAAAGGTAAAAAGATAGTTTTTTCGAATGCAAAGATAGGACTTTTTCAAAATCAGCATAAGCATTTTAAATATGTTTGAAAACATGTGTTTCCGCACACAATCAAAAATACTGCATAATCAAGCCTTATTGTAGGGGTCTGCGCACCATTCTCGCTCGTATTTTGCCCTTCAACCAAACCAAATTCACCTTCTTCATGATGAGAAAACAGCAGGTCAGAGCAAGTAAAGACAAGAGGATAATCAAAAGGAAAAGAAAAGGGATAAAGCAAGAAAAAAATGAAGACTGACAAAATCAAAAAGACATAAGAAATGCCCCAATCATCAACAATGGAAGGGGCATTTTATCGTGAGATTTATGAAGTCTTACTCAATCATGAACTTGTTCAACCACAACCTTACTCAATCACAACCTTACTCAATCACAACCTTACTCAATCACAACCTTACTCAATCACAACCTTACTCAATCACAACCTTACTCAATCACAACCTTACTCAATCACAACCTTAGTCCAGTTGTGCACATCTGGTTCAGTGCCATACTGAATTCCTCTCAGCTTGTTGTAGAGGGCAGTGCAGACTGGTCCTGGCTTTCCATCCTTTGAAATGACGAAAGACTGCTTGGTGTCGAGGTCGTCAATTCTTTCGATTGGCGCAATGACAGCTGCAGTGCCACAGGCTCCTGCCTCTTCAAAAGTTGCCAATTCCTCTTCAGGAATCTGACGGCGCTCCACCTTCAGCCCCATGTCTTCAGCCAGTTGCATAAGGCTCTTATTTGTGATTGAAGGCAGAATACTTGTTGATTTCGGAGTGATGTAGGTATTGTTCTTTATTCCGAAGAAATTGGCAGCACCACACTCGTCCATATATTTCTTCTCCTTTGCATCGAGATAGAACTCGCAGCTGTAGCCAAGGTCGTGGGCAAGTTTGTTTGCCTTCAGACTGGCCGCATAGTTACCGCCCACCTTATATATACCGGTTCCGAGCGGAGCAGAACGGTCGTATTCGCGGATGATGACGTAAGGGTTGGTTGAGAAACCGCCCTTGAAGTACGGACCAACTGGAGTAACGAAAATAAGGAAGAGATACTCGGTTGCAGGATGAACCCCCACCTGTGCGCTTGTACCAATCAGCAGAGGACGCACATAAAGTGAAGCACCGCTTTCGTAAGGCGGAATGAAACGCTCGTTCAGGCGAACCACCTTCTCCACCATTGCCTCAAACTTCTCTGTAGGAAGTTCAGGCATAAGGATTCCGCGGCAAGTGGACTGCAGACGCGCCGCATTCTCGTCCATACGGAACACTCTCACTTTGCCGTCGGGACAACGGTAAGCCTTCAGTCCCTCAAACGCTTCCTGACCATAGTGCAGGCATGTTGCTGCCATGTGGATAGGAATTGTTTCCTCACTACAAACTTCTATTTCTCCCCATTTGCCATCTCTGTAATAGCAACGTACATTGTAATCTGTTTTGTTATAACCAAAACCTAAGTTTGACCAATCCATAATGTATTGTTCGTTTTATGTTTATTAGAATCGTCTTTTTACGTTGCAAATATAATGATTAATTTCTTTTCGTGTTATCACGATGCTAGCTAAATATTCACTGCATTCGAAAGATTGCCATTCAAGAGGCCGATTTAGCAAAATAGAAAGAGCAATTACGCACGTTTTGTGCAGTAAATCGGGCGCTCGGAATCATCGTCGAAGACAGCAATAATTGTAGGACAAAAAACATCACCCGAACATCAAAATCCGTAGAGTCAGAACAGCCGTCCGCCACCGCAGTTTTTTTCTCTGACTGGAAAAAAATTTTTCTCTGACCAGGAAAAAATATTTTCCTGACCAGGAAACAAAATTTCTCTGACCAGAGAGCAAAATTGGCAGTCCGGTCGAAAGATTGCTTTGTAGGATAAAATCGCTGTTGCAATGCAAGGATTGAAAGATTTGAACCTATCTTCAAGAGTTCAAACCAAGACTCAATCATCAGCTCAATTAAAAGGCAAATCAAATGACCAACCAAGAGGACAATCATCAGTCCAATCATCAGTCCAAACCTAATGTGGAGAAATTGTTCTCCTAAGCCAGCGACGGAACCACGCTGTCATGAGCACAGAGTGCGAATGAACTGGCTCGGGTGTTTTTTCGGTTTTTGTTTCCTACGCCGCAATGCCAGCAATTCCTTTGCGATATCTGCAAGTTCCCTTTACTGCAAGACACATCCTCTCCTTATATATAATAAGGTGCACCCATCTTCCATCATCAACATTTTCATCTTCCACCCCCGAACATAAGAAATGTTTCATGAGTTTACGACATTGCCAACCCAAAAGAAAGCAAACAAGAAAAAGCAGTGACTTTGTTGCAATTCACGCCTCTATAAAATTGCAAGATTCACTACAAATCTTTGATTAAAACCACAAAAATGAATATTTATCGCAATTTTCTTGTTAAAATCGTGTTGCAATCTAAGCAATTTACTTATTTTTGCAGCCGATAACAAGTAAGGGAACTCACTTTCGAAGGATTCCGGTCATGAAAGCTCCCTATCCTTTGAGCAGACGACGCAAACACATTGAGATAAAAACCAGTCTATTAGGAATAGACAAAACATAGAGAGTAGATCATTCATTTATTAACACAAAACAAAATTGTATGGCAAAGAAACTACTATTTTTGCTTGCAGCTTGCTTCATAGCAGCAAACGCAGCATTTGCCCAAACCTCCGTTTCAGGTAGGGTACTCGATGCTACAGACGGTTCTCCTATCATCGGCGCCTCAGTCATTGTAGACAGGAGCAACCCAATGAAGGGCGCGTCTACCGACGTAGATGGAAATTTCTCAATTTCCGACATTCCATCCAATCTCACAACAATCACAGTCTCATACGTGGGTATGAAGACAAAACAGGTTGCCATCGGCAAGGGAGGCATATTCACTATCCGCCTCGAGTCCGACGCTGAAGTCCTCGACGACATCGTGGTAACCGCACTCGGCATAAGCCGCGAAAAGAAATCACTCGGATATGCGCAGCAGGAAATCGGTGCTGAAGAGTTGGCTGCAGCTGCCCCAGTAAGCCTCACAAGCGCTTTGGCCGGAAAGGCAGCAGGTACCCAAATCACCACAATGGGTGGTGCAGTGGGCGCCAGCGCTGTCATCTCCATCCGTGGTAACTCTTCACTTGCACGAGACCAGCAGCCTCTTATCGTTGTCGACGGAGTGCCAATCAACAACAGCTCCACCAACACTGGTGACGGAGCCTACAAGCTCATCGACTTCGGTTCAGGTTTGAACGACATCAACGTGGAAGACATCGAGTCAGTCGATGTCCTCAAAGGTGGTGCAGCAGCCCTCTACGGTATGCGTGCAGCCAACGGTGTCATCCTCATCACCACAAAGAAAGGTAGCAAGAAACACGGAACACAGGTAAGCTACGACGGAAGCATCACATTCGACCAGGTAGCCAACATTCCTAAGCTCCAGAACAAATACGGACAAGGCTACTACGGCGACGAGTACTTCTACAGTCTCTACGGCGAAGGCATGACCTATGCAGAATATGCTCAGAGTGGAGTCGGCGGTTTCAAATATGTTGACGGAGCTGGCAACGGACTCTGGGACGGTATGGACGAATCATGGGGACCACGCCTCGACCAGGGCATCAACCTCGTGCAGTTCGACAGCAACGGCGAAGCAACTCCATGGGTTTCACGCAAGAACAACGTGAAGGACTTCTTCCAAACTGGTATCACCCAGAACCACATGGTTTCAATCGCAACACACTCTGACAACGTCAACCTGCGTGCATCCCTCTCTTACCGCGGACAAAGAGGTACAGTGCCAAACACTGACCAGAAACGCTACGGAGGCCTTATCAATGCCGACGTAAAACTCAACAAGCAAGTTTGGATGGACGTAAGTGCCAACTACACATTCACCAAGAGCGACAATATCCCTGCACAGGGTTACGGATCAAACAACCCGATGCTCGGCCTTCTCGAATGGACTGGACGTCAGGTCAACATGAAGTCACTCAAGAACAACTGGGATCAGAAAGACGAACTGGGCAACTACACCATGTACAACTGGAACCAGAGCTTCCACGTAAACCCATACTTCAACGTCAACATGAATACAAACTCCTTCCGTCGCAACCGCTTCTACGGAAAAGGTTCTATGTTCTATCAGCCATTCGAATGGTTGAAGTTCGAAGGAAGACTTGGAGTCGACACCTACAACTCAAAGAGCTTGCAGCGTGTCTACTACGATTCAGACTATCCCAACGGTTACTTCGACCAGCAAATCACTGAGAACACAGAGTTCAATGCCGACTTCATCGCAACAGCCAACAAGACCTTCAACCGTCTGAGCGTTCTCGGCATGCTTGGTGCCAACTATCGCGACAACTCATATTCATGGGACGAAGTGGAAGCCGACGGACTGACAGTGCCTGGCGTTTACACTATTGCCAATGCAACTTCACCAGTACCCAACACCGACCACAGCCACACACGCTCGAACTCGATCTACGGCAGCGTTTCACTCGGATGGGACAACTACCTGTATGCCGACATCACAGCGCGCAACGACTGGTCATCAACACTCGACGACAGCTTCTTCTATCCATCAGTAAGCCTCAGCTTCCTGCCGCTCACAGCATTCAATGCAAGCAGCGACGTACTGAACTTCCTCAAGATTCGTGGAGGCTATGCCGAAGTAGGTAGCGCAACAAGCGCATACAGAAACTCAGCTTACTACTACGCTTCAACTGCTTCATTCAACGGAACAACCCTCATGTACAAGCAGAAGACAGCGCCCAACTACAACCTCAAGCCAGAGCGTGCACGCACTTGGGAAGCAGGTATCGAACTGGGAATGTTCAACAACAGACTCCACCTTGACCTCGCTTACTACTCAAAGTCAACTAAAGACCAGATTCTCTACGTGACCACTCCTCAGTCTTCAGGTATCACATCAAAGCTGATCAACGCAGGAGAGCTCACAAATAAGGGTATTGAAATTCAGTTGTCAGGCGACATCATCAAGACCAAGGACTTCACCTGGAGCTCTACATTCAACTTCTCAAAAGACAAATCTAAGGTCAAGAGACTCGCCGACGGACTCGACTACTACAACATGGGATGGACATGGGGTATCTCAACCATCGCCAAGGCAGGTAGCTCATGGGGCGATCTGATGGGTTCAGCTTACCAGCGCACCGACGACGGTTCAATCATCCTCGACGCAACAGGCATGCCAACAACAATTTCAAGCCAAATCATCGGCAACATCACTCCGAAGGCACTCCTTTCATGGCGTCATGACTTCAAATACAAAGACTGGAGCGCAGGCTTCATGCTTGATATGCGAATTGGCGGTGACATCTGGTCACAGACAATGTCACACACTTACGCTGCAGGTACAGCCAAAGTGACAGCCGACAACGGCATCCGCGAAAGAGCACTCGTTCCAGGAGTCGACATGATGAAGAACTATCACTATGTACTCGACAATGGCGACGGAACTTACACCGACTACGCAACAGCAGTAGCCAACGGACAGGCATCAACAGTCAGTGCACAAGACTGGTTTGAATGGATGAGCACAGCCAATGAGACTTACGTATTCGACGGTTCATTCCTCAAGTGGCGCGAGTTCTATCTCACTTACACATTCCCTAAGGAAATGCTCAAGAAGACAAAGTACATCAGTGGCGCAAGCATCTCATTCGTAGCCAACAACATTGCACTTCTTTGGGTTGACAGTTCAAATACTCTGCGCATCGACCCAGAGTCAGGAGGTGTCACAACTACAAGCTACGGTATCGGTCTTGAGCAGTCTTCAGTTCCAAGCAGCCGCAGCCTCGGTTTCAAGGTTAACCTGACATTCTAACAAAGAAATGCAAAGCGAGTTTATTTACAAATCAAAAAACAAATAGAACAATGAAGATTAAATCATATATATCTGCTGTTGCCGTTGCAGCACTTGCGCTTGGATTCAACAGCTGTACAAAAGATTTTGACGAAATCAACACCGACCCGGACGCATACTCCACTGCCCCTGTCACGAACGTACTGGCTTACAGCCTCTACAGCATAGCCAACGAATGGGGAAACGAGAAGAGCCGTCTTGCAGACTGGTCGGGCTACATGGTTGCTTCATACGAGAACGAAACATTCTCCTACCGTCCTTCATACAATGAGTTCGGAAACAAATGGTATGTGACCTACACCATCATCCCACAGCTCCAGGACATCATCGACCGCACAGACCCTGAGGAAAACAAAAACATGCAGAACGTGGCAAAACTCCTGCAGCAGTACTTGTACTTCCTCACCGTAGACTGCTTCGGTGACATTCCATACACTGAAGCATGCCAGGGCATAAGCAACAACAACATCAAGCCAGTCTACGACAAAGACTCCGACGTCTACGACAGCATCGCCACAAACCTCAAGACCATCGCCGACTCATGGGCAGAAGGACTTGGAAGCGACGATCTCGGAGCAGGCGACCTCATCTACGGCAGCAACATCGAGAACTGGCAACGTTTCTGCAACTCACTCCGTCTGCGTCTTGCAATGCGAGTTTCAAACATGTCAAGCAAACTCGAAGCAAGTAAGGCTACATTTAAGGAAATCCTGTCAAGCCCCGACAAATATCCGTTCATCGAGGAAAGTTCACAGAACAACTACTTCTACTGGGAAGGAACCTCATCTTATCGTGAGCCTTGGTACGACAACTACCTCGAGCGTCCCGTCGACTACTACATGCCACAGATTCTTGTCGACCGTCTGAAGTCACAGGCAGACCCACGTTTGTCAGTCATCTGCCGTCCGGCAGCCAACACAGGCGAGTATCGCGGAGTGCTTCACGGAGCAAACGCACAGTACAATGGTGAACCAAAAGACAACTACTCACTTCCAGGTTCGCTCTACATGTCAATCAACGAGACAGAGAACGCAGCAAACCCAGGATTCTCTCCATACTTCCGTGCAGCCGAGTCTTGGTTCCTCATTGCAGAGGCAGCCATCAAGGGATGGAACACAGGTTCTTACTCAGCTCAGACTGCATACGAGAACGCAGTGAAATGCTCAATGACCGACAACGGAGTAAGCGATGCAGATGCAAGCACATATCTTGCAGGCAACGGAGCATACGCGGGAACACTCGAACAGATTTACCTCGAAGAATGGGTTGCACTCTACAAGCAGGGACAAGAAGCATGGTGCCTGTACCGCCGCACAGGTTACCCGACACAGATGTTCGACGAAGTAACCTACTCTGACGGAATCACAGCTCCTCAGTATCCAGGAGAGCACTGCGCATGGGGCTACGGAGCAAACGCACGCCACAACGACCTGCCATTCCGCTTCCCTTACCCAGACAACGAGTTGCTTTACAACTACGACAACGTAACTGCAGCATCAGAAGGTATCACCGACTACACCTACGGCAAGCGCCTCTGCTGGGCACTCGAAAACGGTCGCAAGTAATAATTGCCAGACACTAATCGCCAGACACAAGATGTTTGACATTAATCATCCGACAATAATTGTCTTTCATAATTTTTTGGTCCACATGCCAACCCGGCATGTGGATTTTTTTATCAGGAGCAAGCATTCTGCCACCATCCACAATCACATCTCACCCTTCTAATATGTTAAAGAATAGTTAAAGTGCAAGCAATCAGTACTTGCGTATTGAAAACGGCGCTACCTTTGCAGTGTCATAGCCAAGTAGTACACTATTAATCATACAGACCAAGGAAACAAACCATAGAAAATATGTTAGAAGTAAACGATGTAACATTTGGTTACAAACGAGGGATGAACGTGCTGGAGCACTTCAGTCTCAGCATCAACGAAGGAGGCGTCTACGGACTTCTCGGCAAGAACGGTACAGGAAAAAGCACCCTCCTCTATCTCATCATGGGACTGCTCCATCCGGAAGGTGGTAAGATCACATACAAAGGCACTGACACCAGCCTGCGCAAGCCCGAGATATTGGAAGACATGTTCATCGTGCCCGAGGAATACAACCTGCCGGCAATACCGCTGAAGAAATTCGTGGCTTCGCTCAAGCCCTTCTATCCACGCTTCGACGAGGACATGCTCTACCGCATCATCGAAAACTTCGAACTGCCCAACGACATCAACCTCGGATCACTGAGTATGGGACAGAAGAAGAAAGTCTACATGTGCATTGCCCTTGCCGCCAAAACCCACCTGCTGCTAATGGACGAGCCTACCAACGGACTCGACATCCCGTCGAAGAGCCAGTTCAGAAAAATCGTGGCAAGCAGCATCGATGAAGACCAGATTGTAATCATCTCAACCCACCAGGTACGCGACGTGGAACTTCTACTCGACCATGTGACAATGATTGACCAGAACAAAGTGTTGATCAATACAAGGATGGACAAACTGTTTGGCGACAACGAAGTAATCAATCTTGAGGATGTGTTCAACAAACTATTAAATGAAGAAAAGAAGAAAGGAGAATAATCATGGAAAACTTCAACAGACAACGATTCTGCAACTATGCAAAATGGGACCTGAACATCAACAGTGGGTTCTACCGCAACATTACGCTCGTCATCTTCTTCACCCTGCTCGGCATCACCGTCTGCTCCTTCCTCATGCGTTGGGGAGCATATCAGATGACAGGCGGTTTGACTGAAGCCTTCTCCGGACTTGGCACAACAGGATCAATACTGTTCTCCACCCTTGCTTTTGAACTGCTTGTCACAAGCGGTTGCGTACTTCATCCGCTTCGCAACAAGCAAGGAAGAATAACCAACCTCACCCTTCCTGCCACCAGTCTTGAGAAATACCTCTGGCATATCTGCTCATGCGTGGTGGGCACAATCATCATTGGAGCCATAAGCATTACCGTCTGCGATGCGTTCAACGCGCTGCTGACCATCGGCATACTCGGCACAGATGCAGTCAACTCGCTCTTCGCTGCCACATTCGATCCAATGAACTGGGCAGGCAACAACATCCTGCTCTACATCAACAATAGCGAATCCGACGCCACATACTTCGAAAGTCTTTTCCACGCAATAGCACTCGGGGTTTATGCCATGGCAATACTGCAGTCTGGAATCTACACCTTTGGAAACGCAATAAAATACAAGTACAACATTCCAATCACATACGTCACCCTCCAGTTCCTGGGCATTGCATTGTTCATCATCTTTATGATAACAACCATCACCCTCGGTGAAAGCGACAACGAATGGCTTTGCCATCTTGCAGCAGACATCATTGAATCATTGTCCACCATTGCCTACGTAGTTGACGCTCTATTCATTCTGCTTGCCATAGCACTCTACGTGATGGCATACAAGCGTTACACAAAAGCACAGCTGATAAGTCCCTTTAATAAATAAATAAGGAGGTAGCCATGACGTTCAACGGTAAAAAAGCAATCTACCTGCAAATCGCAGACCTGATATGCGACAACATACTGCAAGGGAAAAGCGGAGTGGAAGAACGCATACCCTCAGTTAGGGAAACCGCTGCCGATGTGGAGGTGAACAGCAACACGGTCATGCGGTCCTACGACTGGCTGCAGAACCACCAGATAATCTACACCAAGCGCGGACTCGGCTATTTCGTGTGTCCCGATGCAAAGGACAACATCATGAAGATGCGCAAAGAAGAGTTCTTCAAGGAGTCTGTGCCTGAACTGATAAAGAAGATGCATATCATCGGCATCACAAAAGAAGAATTAATGGACATAATAGGTAAGGCAAATGAGAAATAAGAGTTTAGCCCTGCTGGCAACAGTGCTGGCAGTCATCATCCTCGCATCATGCGACACCAAGGTGAAAGTACGATCAAAGCTATTCCGCGACTCCGAAAAATGGGGGAAGGTAGTCAAGACCAACCTCGACATCGATGAATTCTCCGAGATCGAACTGTGGTCGAGTGCCGACATCGAGTTCTATCAAAGCGACACCTTCCGCGTAGTGATTGAAGGCAACAAAAAAGCTATCGATGCATACAAGTTCGAGACCATAGCCGACACTCTCGAAGACACAATCCCAACACGACGGCTTCTGGCCACATGGAACAAAGACCTGTACTCAAGCAACATCCCATCCATACGTCTCCACATCTATGCCCCAACCCTCCATTCCGTTCAGATTGAAAGCGACGGCGACATCGACCTGAAGGATTCAGTGAACGTAGGCAAACTGGCAATCAGAATCAACGGAGCAGGCGATGTAGACATACGCAATCTCGAATGCAACGACCTCGATGTCAGCATACAGGGTGCAGGCGATGTCAGTGTAAAACGTATCAAAGCCAACTCTCTGAAAGCAACCATCGAAGGAGCAGGCGATGTGCATGTGCGCAGAGCTATCCTCAATGGCGATGCCACATTGGAAGTGAACGGAGCAGGCGACATCGAAGGAAATATCAAGGGCAAAAACATCCTTGCTTCATCCCAGGGAGCAGGCGACATCGACCTTGAAGTGGAATGCGATGAAGTGACAGTGATTTCCGAAGGAGCTGGCGACGTGGAAATCGAAGGCGAAACCAAAGTGCTGAAGAAATCACGCCAGGCACTCGGCACCACAACCACAAAGAAACTGAGTGCAGAAAAAATGGAATACATCAAGTAAACCTTGATGGCACAACTCCATAAACGACATGAAGATAAAAGATAGAAGACAAAAGTCAATAGATAGCAAATAAATTACAGATGAAACAAATCAAGCATCTTTTCATTGCACTGGCAATGGCAGCAGCCACACCAGTGCTTGCACAGAGCACCACCGACGGGGTGTTCTTCAAAGTGGAAGGCAAAGGACTGAAACAGCCCTCATACCTGCTCGGCACAGTTCACCTCATCCATGGTGACTGCACCCACAAGATTACAGGACTCGACTCACTCCTCGACCATATCGGTTGTCTCGCCACCGAACTCAAGATGGAATATCTGCTCCATCCCGAGACAGTGAAACAGAGTCCGGAACTGGGACTCAGCCACGAAGACAGCGTCAAGGCAGAGACCCTGATTCCGCCCATCATGGCAGAATTCACCGACATGACACAGGCAGATCCCTACTCACGTTATCTCACACCCGATCAACTCGACTCGCTCGATGCATCGATGAAATTCTTCAATCTCGACGCCATCATCAAAGCCCTGCCCCAGGGACAAGGCTTGCAGGGCGAGAACTTCCACCGCAGGATTGACCCGTTCTCCATGGCGCAGCTCGCACCTACACTGCTTACCGTGAAGCAAATACAAAACTCCATGATGAGCGGTTACTCACAGAACTATCAGATGATGGACCACACCATCATGCTAGGTGTCAATTCAAAGAATGAAGCCTACAAGAAGGAACATCCAAAAGCAGAACAAGACAAAGTGCTTTGCATCGGGCTCGACAGCACCTATGCCTATGTGCAGTACGAAGAAAGCAAATCAGTCAACATAAAGGAATTGCTCAACAACATGACCACCAAGTCAATGGTCGACTTCATCTACGGCAAACTCATGAGTCTCTATAAGACCGGACTAGCACTCGAGCAGGTAGAATCACTCTACCATCAAGGCAAAGGCAACGACATCATCAAGATGGTAGCCGAAGCCGAGCCCGACGGCTACTACAACAAAGAGCTTGTCGACGGGCGCAACCAGTACTGGATGACCCAGATACCAAGCCTCATGAAGAAACAACCGACCCTTGTCGCCGTAGGTTTGGCACATCTGCTACCGACTCCAGCCAGCAAAGGCATCATCGCCATGCTGCAGGAACAAGGCTACAAGGTCACCCCAATACATCCTTAATCCAACTAGACGAAACACACATCCGCCCCACATCGCACAATGCCTGTGGGGCTTTTTTGTGCATATCACGTTCTAGGATCCAGCCATAAATGTTTTAGGTTTTGCGTTTGGGGTTTTATGTTAACCATCCGAATGTCAGCACGGAACCGAGCGCAAAATAGTAGTCAGCTCACTCCGAAACAGTAGGCGATGACACTCGAGCGCCAGCTCGCCTTGTCTGCCACGCACTAATTCCCACGCTCGCTTTAACACTCTCGGAGAGAGCTAGCTCCTGACATCATCTAAATTTGCCGACACAATCAGTGCTGCGCTCAAATCACACAAAATATTTGTAAGTTACAAGTTCTTTTATACCAGCCATCAATTTCCAATGTAAAGCATTAATTATGTGTAGTTTAGTTCTATGCTGGGGGGGGGTAATCGGATAGAATCCGCGTTTTTGAAGATATTTTTGAGTGTAATTTACACTTGATTGCAAAGTAGACTTAGCAAAACAATGAGAAAAACACAAATTGTGGGGTATAAAATCTCTTTTCAGATAAAATTTTCAGTCACATTCTTGTTTGTTCAATAGAGTTTACTTAAATTTGTCAAATCAATGTCATTCTCCTGCGGATGACGACTCTGGGTTGTCGACCAAGACATGGGTTCATCTGTGGCGAAGAGGAAGTGGCATTATATAAAAGGTGTAAGCCATTAGGTGGAAACCGACGGCAGCGCACCATGTGAATTGAGACGCATACCAATAACCCCAAAGAAGATGGTGGCACACGAATTGTCGCCCATAATGTATAACTTAAAACAAAAAACAAAAGGACATGAAAAAGTTTTTTTATTTCGCACTTGTTGCGTTCGTATCTGTAGCTCTCGCAAGCTGCAACTCCAAGAAGTCTGACGCTACGGCTGATTCTGCTGAATCTACCGAGGCTGCTGAATCCTCTTCTGATGCTTCTGATGCTTTCAAGCCTTCTACCGATGCTGAAAAGCAGATTGTTGAATTAAGCATGGCTGCTTTCAAGGCTCTGATGGAAGGTGGAGACATTGCACAGTACACCGAGC
>CAVHYP010000019.1:0-25976 GCA_963640465.1 Bacteroidaceae bacterium
GCCTGTCTCGAGGTCATTCTCGAAATAGAAACGTTGCACATCGGCAAACGTGTAGTTTACAGAATCTGTGCTGGACGATGAAATGGTTATCTCGTCACTTCCAACATTAATCTCTGGCTTGGAGGCAAATGCAAAACTTGCTTTCTGCCCATTAGTGAACAAGAAGGTCACTCCTGGTTCACCTGCCATGGCATTCAAGCTTATCAACGCTAGTGTCATGGACATCATTAGTCTAATCTTTTTCATTCTCATCTAATTTGAAGTTTTGAGGGTTTAATTTTTATATCTTGACTGATAGTGTTATCAGCTTCCTTTAAGCGAGAAATAGCTGTATTGAGTACTTTCTCACACATGCCAGAATCTACAAGCGGACCTAGAATGATAGCATTCAAACAATTTACAGGGATTTTTATTTCATTATATGAAACAACGCCTTTACTATTGTACTTTAGTTTTAAATCATGGCTTGTTGCAAGAATGCGCCATTCGTCCTCGTAGTCCCAATGCTTATCTTTAAGCTTAAAGGCTTTATTTCGGAGATTTGACAAAAACTCGGTTTTATCGTTGGTTCCATTTGCCTTAGTGTTTTGATCTTTAATCAGCTTCGCAAGTTCTGTTGAATTGCAATATTCACATTCGTATAATTCCACATCTTTAAGTTGAGATATATAATCTTGGAGTTTATCAAAGTCGAACACAAGGATTGCTCCATTCCCTTTATCTCCATACATTCCCCACATTGGAATATAACCATTGTATTTTGTTTTGTTATTTGACCTGCAGAAAGAAATGACATATATTTCTCCTTTTTCTTTTACAATCTTTTCAAGTTGAGATTGGTAGTGTTTCTTTATTTCGGAGCTCGTGAAGAATTTGTCCGCAATCAATTTTCCCTCCATTTTATCATTCATGCATAATGCGTTTGACGCACGGAAAACAAAAGTTCGGGGGAGATCATTTGACTGATTAATTGCTCTGTCAAACAATGCCGCCACAGTACCCAAAGATGTGTAGTGGTGAAGTGATGATGGAGATGTTGATCCTCCTTTTGTCTTATTGTTGTCCATAGGCGAACTATAGTTTGTCTGTGCAAGCCTTGCTCCCTATGGGCTGCAAAATACATTAAACGTAAAGACGTGGGAACCTACCTGTTACTCGTCCCACGGATTGAGGCTCTTGCAATTGCCCTTCTAAGTAGAACGAGCAACGTCAGAGCCCACGCCGATATGAAAAATCACAACCATGCGAAACGTATATGCAAGCAACCTGCAGCATCCAACAAGATACAACAATGGCTTGCGACATACCACACGGAATGGATATAATCACACCCATGGACATCTACCGTTGCCTTGCGCTCTGACTTAGAATGAGATATTTGCAAGATTTCAATCCGCCAAAGACAAGACGTCAAGTAAACGCCTTCATTATGTTATGCCTCGTTACCCGCTCATCTCCTTGTCATGGAGTTTGTGCTCCACTAAAGGCTCGGCGTGAGCTGAGGCATGGAATGTTTGCTTGTCTGCAGGACGGGGTTTGTACCCGAACCGATGGACTTGCTCGCAATCCGATTGCAAATATACACAATTTCCATCTATGCAATACTCTTTGCATGAATTTTTTGAAAAAATAATTGTCGCAACAGCGATTTCTATCGCAGAAAATGAAGAAATGTGGCGCACGCGATGGCTTATCTCCCACAGATAACACGGATGGCACAGATAGCATCTGAATGGAGTAGGCTGAAATACGTACGGAATTGGAATTCAGCCAATAATGTTTTGGGTTAGTTGGATGGTAAATGTTTTGGGTTTTGGACTTTAGGTTAGCCATCCGGATGGGTGGGCTGGATTGAGCGTGGAATAGGAGTCAGCTCTCTCCGAGGGCGTAGACGATAACACTCGAGCTTTGCTCGCAATATTTACAGCGCACGAAAACCTCGCTCGCTTTAACGCTCTCGGAGAGAGCTAGCTCCTATTTCCGCCCGCCTTCCTGCCCACTCCATCCGGATGACAAGTGCTTTCCTTTAAGAGTGGCTTATCTTTCCCTATATCCCTTGAAGGTGCAGACGACATGCCGGCACATGGCAAGTGCTCGCTCTTCGGAGCAAGTCTGACCATTCCAATTGCCGAAGGGCGGCTGAGCCTCGGCACATGGCAGGGCCTCTATCTATGTGAGTTCCGCGACTATGGCGGAGAACGGAAGATTGTAGCAACGATATACGAATAAGACTATACGATTATGGAAAAAATATGGTGTTCCGCAAGTTCATCGTAAGAAACGATGAGACCGGACTCTACACCAAGTCTGCTTAGCCTGCATATACCGACGGCATTGCCCTTCGTGAAAAAAATCATTGCCACACCACTGACTGGAGGAAGCCTCAGCCTGCAAAAACGCAAAAAAAATCCCATTTGTTTGGCTGGCTCACAATTTATTCCTAAATTTGCATCCGCTTACGTAATTGTAGCCATGCGCTTGTGGTGAAATTGGTAGACACGCTAGACTTAGGATCTAGTGCTTCGCGGCGTGTAGGTTCGAGTCCTATCAGGCGCACAAAAGAGAAAGATTGATTTGCTGATATTTAACCGGTTTGTCGTCTTTCTCTTTTTATTTTTGCCAACCGATAATGTTCAGACCGTTATAAGCAAGCTAATTTTTTTCATTTTCTTTTCCCACCCAACAATTTCTTCTGCTCACGCTCAAAATTCTCCAGGAAGTGAAGCTCTACAGGTGACAAATATTATTCTGGGAATAGAACCTTTGGAACTTAGAATCCGTTCATCCGGTAATTGAACGAGATGACGAACATGGATGTGTCGCCGTAGGTGCGGCTCTCGTTCCAACTGGTGCTCGACATGGATGCCTGGAAACCATTGTAGGAATTGAGGATGTCGCGCCAGTTGAGGCTTACGGAAGCCATGTCGTTCTTCAGGAACTTGTATTCGGCAGTCAGTCCCCAGATACACTCCGCCTTGTTGGCTGCAGCCATCTCGTAACCGAACGGCTTGCGCAGATTGCACGATGTGCCCACCTCGAGCCCGAACGGCGCTTCGTAGGAAATGTCGGCGCTGGCAGTGAGCTCGTGTCCGACAGTGGCAGCGGTGAGATAGTCGCTCTTGCTATGGTCGAAACTGTAGCCTGCATTGCCTCGCAAAGTCCAGTACTTGTTGCCGTAGCTGGCTCCAATCTGTGTGCTCAGCTTGTGCCATCGGGTGACACTCTTCTGAGCCGATGCATCAGTGGTGCTCTGCACGTACGACACGTTGTGGCTGAACGAATGGTTGGCATTCAGACTGAGCGTGAGGTCGTGGATGGGGATGGTGAAGAACACGTATTCGTTGGTGTTCCAGTTGCCGTCGATGTTGGCAGGCGAGGTGCGGCGGATACCGGTCTCCTTGTCGAGCAAAGTGAGCGACGTGATTTGGTCGGTGGTGAGATTGTAGCTGAGGGTGAGGCGCATGAGCGATTTCAGCTGGAACTCGAGTCTCAGACTGTGGTTGATGGCATTCTTCAGATTCGGATTTCCGCTACTGATGTTCATCGGGTCACGATAGTCGGTGACGCTGGAAAGCGAGCTCACGCCTGGCAGACTGTTGGAGCAGTCGTAGTTGAGACGGTATTGGTTTTTCTTCCACTTCAGCTCAAACCAGGTCGAGAGGTTGTACTGCATTCCGTTGCTGCTGAGATGCTCTGCATTGCCATACTGGTCGTTGTCGATGGAGCGGTGGGTAGGGGCTACGCTGAGGCGCAGATTGGTGCGGATCGTGTCGCTGTTGTAGAAATAGAATGCTTCTATCTGGTTGCTTACCTGCTTGTTGCGCTTGTCGTAGTGGAGGCTGTCGACTGTGGTCAGCAATCCGTCGTCGTGTACATCTTCATAGTTCTGCAGACTTTTGTCGCCCGAATAGCTGAAGTTGTAGTTGAGCCCTATGAACGTGTGCTTGCCGATGTCCTTGTTGTAGCTCACATAGATGCTTCCGTTGTTGCTTCTCGACGGGCTGCTGATGCGGTGGTTGACATTGCGCGTGCTGTCGTTGAGCTGCACGAACCTGCTGTACGACTGGTTGAACTGTGTGCTCTCGCTTTCGTTGTGCCCTAGGTTGATGCTCATGCGGATGTTGTCGTCGCTGTCCTCCTTCAGATTGTATGTGAAATTGAAGTTGCCGTTGATTCCCTTCGAGCTGGAATGCGTTGTGTTGGTCTGCCGGGTGGTACTCACCAATCCTTCGCCTTCGTTGGATATGGAATCAGTTGACTGGCTGTAGTTGTCGTTGGTGTCATGGTTGTAGTTGACATAGGTGTTCCAGCGCAGACGTTTGCCGAATGAACCGTTGGCTCCGGCAGAAGCCGACATGTTCTTGCCCTTGCTTCCGCTTGTGGATTGACTAGAAGAGTTCTGAGTGTAGTCGGGCATGAATAGCCGGTTGAAGCTCTCGTTCTTGTTCTCGTTGTGGTTGTAGGTGTAGTCACCGTTACCGTTCACGCTCGTGTTGCCGAACTTCTGTTCATAGCCGATATATCCGAAAGTGTTGACCGACTTGAGCTGGTAGATGCCTTCGCCAGGAATGTCCTGCGTGGAGATTGAACCGTTGAGCTGCGCTCCTTTCTTCTTCCATTGCGAGTAGCTTCCGCTGAACTGGTAGTGGTCCACCTTCTCCGTTGTCCCTGCCGACACTTCGGCAAACACTGCGCGCTCCATCTTCTCCTTTGTTTCCATGTCCATCACCAGGTGGTTGTCGCTCTTCACGTCGAGCGTGTCGTCGGGCACTTCATACACCTTGAGACTCTTGAGCTTGCTGTTTGGCATGTTGTTGAGCGCAATGCTCATGTCGCGCTTGAAGAAAGAATCGCCGTTGAGCTTGATTTCCTGGATGTCCTTGCCCAGATAAGTCATCTTGCCGTTGGTGTAAGTCAGTCCGGGCAGACGGCGCACGAGGTCGAGCAACACACTTCCCGATGGCATCTCGTAGGCATCGGCATTGAAAATCACTGTGTCGCCTCTCTGATACATGCGCTTGAGCTCTGCCACTACCTCTGCCTCAGCCAGTGTGACTGGATTTCCCTTGAGCACGATGGAATCGAGCGTGAGCGTGAACTTGTCGATTCCGTCTTCCTTCGATTTCACTGGTGTAAGAATCTTGTCGTACGACTGCATGCCGAGATAGGAAATCACTACGTGGAGGCGAGTGTCCTTCAGTCGGGTACGCGATGTGAAACCGACATGGAATCCGCCTTTGTCGAATGCTGCAGCACCGCCGTTCACTGTGGAGTCTGCCACGCAAGTGACCTTGATGTTTGCACCCTGGAGCACATAGGGAGTTGGCTCGAAATCGTCCACTCCATACACCTTGCCTTTCACCTCATAATATTGCTTGAACATGGTGCGAATCATTGCCTCGAATTCTGGCGAGTTCTGTGCATCTGCACTGACGGATACAAAAACAATGAGAATCAGTAGGGAGAGAAAATGTCTCATAGTACGTCGAAAAGTTTCTTCTTGTTGCTTGAATGTTGATGTTGCTGCTTGTTGCTTGCTTCGCTTGAAGTTTATATGCTTGCCTGTGGCTTGATGCCTTTTGCTCGAATATTGAATACTTCTTGCTCGTTGTCAGTTACTTGCTTGCTTGAATGTTGTACACCTGTTAGTGTACTACCCAACTAAGACACTGCAAAGGTAGAGCAGTTTTTAATACGCAGGAACTCAATTCTTGTTCTTTAACTCTACTTTAACGTAATGTAAGCATTCATGGCCTTGGTCCAATTCATCCGGTTTGTTTTCACTAACAATTAAGGTTGCAAGAGGGCAACTCAGCTTACAAATCGTCAGAAAGGAAAGATAACGAAGGCAGCTGCATCCCACAAGGCATGCGACACGATGAGCGCAGGAAGCATCTTTGGACGGATGCAGTAGAGAAGTCCCCAGCAACAACCGCACGCAGCCGCAGCCACGATGAGCATGAAGTTGAACGACCAAATGTGGACCAGTGTGTAGCATGCAGTTGCAATGATGAATCCAATGACTCTGCCATACTTGCCAGCCAGTCGCCTCTGCACAAATCCTCGCCAAAAGATTTCTTCGGCAGGACCAATGATGAGGAGCAGGAGCAGGGCAATGACTGTGCCCGACATGCCACCCTTCATCTCGTAGATGCTGTTCACCTGCGGACGGGCAAAATCGAAGATCATTTGCGAAAGCTTGTCGCCAGCCCAAAACACACCCCACAGCACCACAGCAATCACTATGCCCCACATCACTTGCCACATCATCGACGGGCTGAACTTTTCATGTTTCTTGCCCCACATGATCGAAAGCGAGGTGAGAATCAGTCCCGAGGCTGTCATCGTGTACCAGAAGTTCACTTGAGTAGCAGTCCACGGGGAAAACATGATGAACCACAGCACGGCTGCAACAAGGATGGCTAACAAAGTCTTTTTCATTTTCAATACCAGTTTATGTTTTTGCCAATATGTCAATTCGTGATTTTTTTGGCCTTTATGTCTGTTTGTATTTCCGAAATAAATGAGTCTTGTGAGAGGACTTTTTCATGTTCTAGATGGGGTGTTTTTTCTCTAACTAGGAAAAACTTTTTCTCTGACCAGGAAAAAATATTTTTCTGACTAGGAAAATAATTTCCTCTGACTAGCGCGTGAATTTGCCCTTTTGAAGCGATGATTTTCTTGTTTTATCAAAATGTAAAATTGTCTTAACTCAAATGAGGCTTACAAGAAAGCTGCAATGATGAATGAAACGGTGAAAAGCAGTCCGAATATCATCTGCAGCTGCGCCGTCTGCTGGTCGAGCCCGCCTATCGGTTCTTCTGCCAGTGGCTCTGCCCGCAGCATGATTCTCACTCGTTTGAGAGCAAGGGGAAGGGTGAGGTAGACTACGATGGCTGGCAATGAAAGCAAGCCCGTTACCATGTACATCGGCACAAGAATGTAAGGAATCAACAGTTCGTAGGCATAGAGCAACTGCGAGCGTCGTCCGCCGAGATTGATGCTCAGCGTAGTTATTCCTGCCCGTGAATCGTTGAGAATGTCGCGTGTATTGTTCGCCTGCAGAATGGCAACGGTGAGCAAGCCAAATGGCAGGGAAAGCAACAGCACTTCCCAATGGTAAACACCGGTGACCACGAAACTTACTCCAAGCGCAGGAAGCAAGGCATAGCCCAGCAATACATCCAAATCGCCCAGCGCATGGAATTTCAGCCAAGGATAGAATACGACCATCAGCAGTCCGACAATTCCCAACCAAATGACGCTGAGCGAACTGCGGCAGACAATCAACAGTCCAAGCATGGCTGCCGCGAAAAGCATCCAGTAACCATAGTGTAGAATTTCCTTCGACTGGAATTTCCCACTCTGAATGTGGCGCACTTGATTGAGACTTCCTGGCAGGTCAACACCTTTTATGTGGTCGTAGTAGTCTCCAATCAAGTTTCCTGCAGCCTGCAGAAATATCAGCATAGGTAGCGACAGAAATGCATTTGTCCAGTCGCACTGCCAACCGAGAAGCCGGCTCTGATAGAAAATGTAAGATGAAATTGCGATGACCGGGATGAGCGAAGCTGTGAACGACCATGGGCGGCTTGCTATAATCCAGTCTTTCAATGTTCTATTCTTTTCCATTTGATTTACGCTTTGAAATTTTCTGATTTAATGACTTTACGTTTCTGCGTCTTTATGACTTTACACCTTATATATATATATATTAGGCATTTATGCTTTTGTGCTTCCGTGCATTTATTCTCCGGTTTATTTCACGTCAACGAATTTCGTTTGGTTCATGAGCGGATGGACGAGGCGTATGGCACCTTGCGTGCATGCCATCACACACGAACCGCAGTAATAGCATTCGCCCGGATAGAGCACCACAGGGTGTTTGCCCTTCTCTGCTGATGGAATCATGATGTCCACCTGGCATACGCTTGCACAGCGGTTGCACCCAATGCATTTGCTCTCGTCGAACCTCAATGGAGTGACACTGCACGTCACCATTCTGCTTTCAAATTCCTTATTCATATCTTGATGCTTCCTCTTTATTCTTATCTTGCAGCCTTCTCTTTACTTGTATCCTGATTTTTTTATTTGTATCTTGAAGCCTCTTCTCTGTAGTCTTGATTATGAGCTTCATAACCGATCTTTACATCGCCATAATAATTCTTCGGCACTTTGCGCGACTTGACTTGTCCGTCCTCCTGGTAAATCGTGATGAAGCAGTCTTCCTCCTTCGCCTTCGATTCATCGTTGTCGCTTCTCTCAAAGCAAAGCGGTTCGGAGTCAGCCTTGCGTAACAGGCAGGCATTGATAATCATGCGAGCCACATCGAGAATGTCGAGCACTTCATGCGTACGCATCAGTTCGTGTGGATTTTTACAACTGAGCTGTGGTACGAAATCCTGATCGTAGGCATTGAGCAAATCGAGTCCTTGAGTGAGCAACATGTCGTTTTTCACACCGCCGCAGTAGTTTTGCATTGCCTTGCAAATTGCCTTGTTGAGCTCGCGCCAATTTATGCCGTCCTCCACGTACAGTGGTGCGTAGAGCCTTTTCTTCTCCTTTCGGATGTCGTCCTCGTCAGGCGCAACAATGCTCCGTCCGTTGGCCGCCTTTGCCGCTTTTCTTCCTGCGTAATAGCCTGTGGCTGCTGCAAAGCCTGCACAATCAGCAGAATAAAGCTGGTCGCCCGCAGCAAAGATTCCTTCGATGTTCGTCTGTAAGTCCCAGTCGTGGAACACTCCGCCCGGTGCGCCAAACAGTTGGCGCTCTTGTGGCAGGAACGAAGCCGACTGCCATCCTGTGCCGTACGACTGAAGCCTGTGCTGTACTGGGTCGAAACCTCTGTCTGTGAGACTCTTCAGCACTGGGATCTTTGTCTTGCCTTCTTCTCCCACCATCATTCCCCAAATCACTCTGCGCTCTGTGTCGGGCATTTTGCTCAAGTCTGCGTAGAAGGGCAATTGGTAACCACGCTTTATCAGTTCGTCGAATTCCATGGTTTCGGGACCACGATACTCGTACTTCGGATTGTCGATGATTCCGCCTTTGAGAAAGAATTTCTGTCCGTCGGCAGGATAGTAACGCTCTTTCACAGTCTTGAGAATCTTGCCATCGCGATCTACATAAGGGATTTCCACGCCTCGGGCATCAACCATCGTTGCTGCATACCATGTGTTGTGGTTGTTTCCTGTGCTGTAAGGAGGAAAACTTCTGCCTGCAGCCGAGAATTCGCCTTTGACAGACTTCTCCATCATCGTGAACTCCAGCCCTACTCTGTAACCCATTGCATGGCCGGAACCGATGGATTGTGTGGGGCGGAATTCGCAGAGTCCAACTTGGTCGGAGTCGAACAGCCAGACTCGTGCAGGACGCGACATACACAGAACTGTTGTCTTTGACGAGAACACGAGGAATTTGCCTGTGTGCACATTCATTCCCAAGGCTCCGATACCATGCTTGTGCCCGTTCTTCTTCTCCACCAACAAGGCTGTTGCTTCAGTACGGTCGTAGATTTTCACTCCAAGTCTGACGAGTTCGCGCTTGAGAGCAGGCTTGAATGTGCTTCCCCATACTCTTATCGTAAAACGGTTTTTGTAGTCGTAGGCAAACATCAGTTTTGTTTTCTCGTCACGGAAGTCTGCACCCACGAATTCATCGCCGGTATCACGAATCTTGCCGCCGAACGATTCCATGTCGAGCAACCGGTGCCATCCTTCCTCACATTCGATGTAACGTGCAATTCCGTTGGAATAACCGTTCTGCTCATCGATGACTGCGTTGGCAATTTCCTCTGCAGTAACGCCAGAACACGGATTGGTACATGCTGATTCCCAGTGATCGAACCCACTGCCTGCAGCACCGCTGCGTTCAGTTGCACCTTTCTCCACCAACACCACCGACTTTCCCTGGCGTCGGGCAGCAATGGCTGCGTAACAGCCTGCCATTCCACCGCCAAGCACCAAGACGTCGCATTCAACTCTCTCTTCCTTGTCCAACTCGTTTGGATAAGGCCATTTATTTTCTTCTACCATATTTCCTGTCCAATAAACTGAAAGTAACCAAAGACATTGCTGACACCATATATGCCAAGAGCAATGACAAATCAATGTTCATCACACCCTCGAGCGGACCTGGAATGCCAAAGAGGAAGGAAACCACTCCAATCAAACCGCCGGCAACTGCCGCTGCATAGGCTCCACGGATTGTTGCGCCCTTCCACACCAGCCCTCCAAGCAGAGGAATCAGCATACTGCCCATATATGGATAATTGAATATTATCATTGCATCGAGAATGTCCGTCATGTGGAAGGCAAACAGCATCGCTGCCAAACTGCCAATCAAGACCGTTGCCTGTGATATCATCTTCGACTTCTTCAACTCATCGAGATTATTCACTTCCGGATGAAGGAACTTGTTGTAGAAATCCCTTGAGAACGAAGCTCCAAGCGAAAGGATCACTCCGTTGGCGCTCGACATTGCAGCTGCAAGGATAGAAGCAATGACGATGCCAGCCAAGACTGGAGGCAACACTGAAGTTGTGGCAATGGTAAATATGCCGTCTTCCACTCCCGGGAACAATCTCCTCGAAGCCACACCGATTGTGGAGCAGAACAAACCAATGACAATTACGATTATTCCACCGATGATGCAGCCCAAACTTGCCACTCTTGCGTTCTTCGCTGACTGAATGCGCGAATAGACATCGTAGGAAACGGATATGGAAAGGAGAAACGGTACGACAAGATAAATGAATTTGCTGAACATGCCGTCGGGAATGAACGGCGAGCAAAACAAATCTGCCAATTCTCCGCCTCCGTCAATGTACTTCGACAAGATGGCAAAGAGTAGAATTGGTATTCCTATAATTATAATAGCAGTCTGCAACACGTTGGTCAGTACCACTCCCCACATTCCGCCGATGGCACAATATACGAGGATGGCAACCGTGGTGAGAACAATCGCCCATTCGTAGGGCACTCCGAATCCGGAAAGAATAGACCCGGCCGCAATAAGTTGGGCAATGTAAATTCCCAACAGACTCGGGATGTTGCTTATCCATGCCCAAAGTCTCACTCCGCGACTCTCGCCATAACGGTGGGCAAAATAGTCAAGAGGGACGTAACCTTCCTGGCTGCGCAGTTTCTTTGCAGTGACCAGTCCGGCAATGACCAGTCCGCCTCCGCAACCGATGGCATAGTAGACTCCGGGCCACAAACCTTCGGAATAGCCGTTTGAAGCACTTCCAAGGACTATTCCCACACCAATCTGTACTGCTGCAAGAGTTATTGCAGTCATTGTCAGATTCAGTTTCCTTCCTGCAACCAAATAGTCCGATGTCTTCTTGTTTCTTTTGGCAGAATACAAGCCGATGACAATCATTGCCACGAAGTAAATGATGCAAACGATGAGTATAGTCAGATTCTTGTCCATTGTTCTCTGTGCCGCCGTTAATGTTTTTTGACGCGCAAAGTTACAATAATTATCGATACGAACCTCTATTTATGCTCAAAAAGAGATGACAATCTGTATTCTCATTCCAATGCGAACTTGCTCTTTATCTGTGCTCATTGATTTTCGTCAAATATGGCGGGCCATTGTTATGTCTACCTGCAAAAAGGGGCAGTTCAGTCAGCTACTGACACCTTTTTTGTTATTCTGATGCCGGCATAGTTGCATAAGTGTGGTTTTTCCCGTACCTTTGTCGTCAATTACGCTCAAAAGTGGCGTGGTGGAAAGTAAAAATAATACATTGGCTAATATAATGGAAAAAAAACTTTTACTTGGTGACGAAGCAATTGCGCTTGGTGCCATCAATGCAGGACTGAGCGGAGTCTATGCATATCCGGGCACTCCAAGCACGGAAATCACCGAATTTATTCAGAATTCACCTGTGGCAAGTGCCAGAGGCATACACAGCAGGTGGTGTACAAACGAGAAGACTGCGATGGAAGCAGCTTTGGGTATGAGTTATGCGGGAAAGCGAGCTTTAGTTTGCATGAAGCATGTGGGCATGAACGTGTGTGCCGACGCATTTGTCAACAGCGCCATTACCGGTACGAACGGAGGACTTGTGGTGTTGGCTGCCGATGACCCGTCGATGCATTCAAGCCAGAACGAACAGGACAGCCGCTTCTATGCCAAGTTTGCCATGATTCCAGTGTTCGAACCAAGCAACCAGCAGGAAGCTTACGATATGATGCGTACGGCTTTCCAAATGTCGGAAGACTTGAAAACTCCTGTGATGATGAGGCTTGTGACCCGTCTTGCACACTCTCGTGCGGCAGTGGAAGTGGGAGAAACCACAGAACAGAACCCCTTGAACTTGTCAACCGACAAGTGGGTATTGCTGCCTGGCATTGCACGCCGTAAATATCTCGAACTTATCGGCAAGCAACCGGCAATGAAGAAAGCCGCAGAAGAGTCTGTGTACAATAAACTGCAAGGCAAGAACGACAACAAGAAAATGGGTGTCATTGCTTGTGGAATAGCCTACAACTATGTTTTGGAAGCGCTTGATGGAGATGATTCAGAGTGCGAAATACTGAAAATTTCCCAATACCCATTGCCAGCGGACAGAATCAAGCAACTGGCAGCAGAGAGCGATTCGATCTTGGTTGTTGAAGACGGTCAGCCAGTGGTTGAAGAACTGGTTGCCGGAATTCTCGGTGCTGACTATCCAATCAAGGGTCGTCTGACCGGAAATCTTCCCCGTACAGGAGAACTGACCCCCGACTGTGTGGCTGTTGCCTTGGGCAAACCAGCCGGGCCAGCATTTGACAATGCCAAGAATCTGGCAGGCAGACCTCCTCAGTTGTGCCAGGGCTGCGGACACAGAGATGTCTACACAGCACTGAACAAGGTGCTGGAAAATTATCCGAACCACAGAGTATTCGGAGATATCGGATGCTACACTCTCGGTGCTTTACCTCCATACATGACACTCTCAAGTTGCGTGGACATGGGAGCAAGTATCACAATGGCAAAGGGTGCAGCCGATGCAGGTGCATTCCCTGCAGTGGCAGTCATCGGAGACTCTACATTCACCCACAGCGGAATGACAGGCTTGCTCGATGCAGTGAACGACAAGAGCAACATCGTAGTGGTAATCAGCGATAATCTGACAACAGGTATGACTGGAGGTCAGGACAGCGCCGGAACCTACAAATATGAAGCCATCTGCAAGGCAATCGGAGTGGAACCAGAGCATGTGCGTGTTGTGGTGCCACTGCCAAAGAACATGCCGGAGATAACCGAAATCATTAAGGAGGAAATTGAATACGACGGGGTTTCTGTCATCATCCCACGTCGTGAATGTATACAGACATTGGCACGCCATGCACGCGAGGTAGCCAAGAAAGCAAAGGAGGCTTAAAAATGAAGAAAGACATCATACTCTGTGGTGTGGGTGGACAAGGAATCCTCTCCATCGCAACTGTAATAGGCGAGGCTGCAACTGAAGCCAATTTGTATTTGAAGCAAGCTGAAGTTCACGGAATGAGCCAGCGTGGCGGAGACGTGCAGAGCAATCTGCGCTTGTCTACTGACACAATCTATTCCGACCTTATTCCTCAAGGAAAGGCAGACGTAATCATCAGCATGGAACCAATGGAATCATTGCGCTACCTTCCCTATCTTGCCAAAGACGGAATGATTGTGACAAGCAACAAGCCATTCATCAATATCCCGAGCTATCCGGATCAGGAAGCACTAAAGGCTGAGTTGGAGAGCATGCCGAAGGTCGTGACGCTGGATATCGATAGTGTGGCAAAAGAAGCCGGAAACCTGCGTGGAGCCAATATGGTATTGCTCGGAATGGCAGCACCTTACATCGAGATTCTGACAATAGAGCAATTACGCTCTGCCATAACTGTAATCTTTGCGCGCAAGGGCGAGAGCATAGTCGACTCCAATCTGAAAGCCTTCGATGCAGGAGTGGCAGCAGCCAAGCAACAGCACTGAATTTGAGAAGATACAAGTTGCGGACCAAGAGTCCAACCGAAGTTTAACATGATAACAAACAAAATATTTCAATGATTTTTAATCCGAAAATGGAGTGTATGTCTCGTGAAGACATGGTGAAACTCCAGACAGAACGTTTACAGAAAACAGTAAAGACTTGCTACGAGAATGTCCCATTCTACAGAAAACGCATGGATGCGCGTGGCGTGAAGCCTGAGGACATCAAGAGCATTTCCGACATAACAAAATTGCCGTTCACAACCAAGCATGACCTGAGAGACGAATATCCGTTCGGACTCCAGGCTGTGCCGATGACGGACATCCGTAGAATTCATGCATCATCAGGTACCACGGGAAAACCAGTGGTTGCAACATATACAGAAAACGACCTTGACAATTGGTCAGAAGGTGCTGCCAGAGTATTGGCTGCCGGTGGAGTGGAAAAAGGCGACATCGTGCAGGTGTCTTATGGCTACGGACTGTTCACAGGTGGACTTGGCGCACACGATGCTGCAAGAAAAATAGGCGCAGTTCAGTTGCCAACATCTGCGGGCAACTCCGAGAAACAGATTATGCTGATGCAGGACTTTGGAACTGCTGCACTCTGTTGCACTCCTTCTTATGCTTTGCACCTTGCAGAATGCATTGAGAAGAGCGACAAGGTACATCTCCAAAATCTGAAACTGAGAGTTGGCTTCTTCGGAGCTGAACCTTGGACTGAAGGTATGCGCAAGGAATTGGAAAGCAAACTTGGACTTAAAGCCATTGATATATACGGACTTACAGAAATGTCAGGTCCAGGTGTAGGCGGTGAGTGTGAGTTCCAGGACGGAACACACTTGTGGGAAGACATGTGGTTCCCGGAAATCATCAATCCCGATACATTGGAACCTTGCAAACCGGGCGAGTTTGGAGAACTTGTGTTCACCACTCTCTGCAAAGAGGCGATGCCAATTCTCCGCTATCGTACCCGCGACCTCACCCGACTCATCTATGAACCATGTAAGTGTGGACGTACGGCAGTGCGCATGGACCGCATCTTGGGACGTTCAGACGATATGCTTATCGTTCGTGGTGTCAATGTATTCCCCTCCCAGATTGAGACAGTGCTCACTGAGTTTCCGGTTTATTCTCCACAATACTTCATCACAATCGACCGCAAGGACAACGAAGACATGTTCGACCTTGATGTTGAATTGCGCGAAGAATTCTTTTCTCCGAACCCTGCAAAGCAGATGCCGTTCATCAAACCTCTCTACGACCGCATTGTCAGTCTGGTCGGCATCAAACCAAATATTCATATTCTGCCTCCTGGAACCATTCAGCGTTCAGTGGGTAAGGCAAAGCATGTAAACGACAAGCGTAAATTCCATAACGAATGAGAATATTCAGCGAAGAACTTGTGAACGAAGCGGCAAAGGTGAACAATATCGTTGACCTGAGCCATGCCACCATTGGGGAAACTCTCCTTGTGGCACAGTATTTGGAGAAGAAGACTGGTATTCCATTCATCCGTATGGACCAAGGTTCTCCTGGTCTTCCGGCAAACAAATATGGAGTGGAAGCCGAGAAACGTGCACTCGACAGCGGTATTGGTTCTCAATATCCGGCTGCTGCTGGAGTACCGGAACTGAAAGCTGCTGCAAGTGAGTTCATAAAGGCATTCATCAATATAGACATCAGTCCTCGTTCGTGTGTGCCTACAGTAGGAAGTGTCGCTGGTTCGTTTGGCGGTTTCATCGCATGCTGCCAAAGAGACAAGACCAAGGACAAGGTGCTTTTCATAGACCCGGGTTTTCCAATCCAGAAATCTCAGTTGAGAGTGTTGGGCATCCAGTGGAAGGAATTTGACATCTATGCTTATCGTGGCGACAAGTTAAGGGCGAAATTGGAGGAAGAACTGAAGGACGAGGATGTGGCCGCGATAATCTATTCAAATCCGAACAATCCTGCATGGATCAGTTTGGAAGAAGAGGAACTGAAGGTTATAGGCGAACTTGCCACCAAGCATGACGTGATTATCATGGAAGACCTTGCATATTTCGCAATGGACAACCGACGAGACTTGTCCCATCCTTATGAACCACCATATGTAAGGACTGTTGCCCGTTACACAGACAATTACTTCATCATGCTCAGCAGCAGCAAAATCTTCTCGTATGCAGGTCAGCGCATGGCTCTTGCTTGTATATCAGACAAACTGTTCGAACGTCAGTTCCCGGCATTGGCAGAGCGATATCATGACACAGGCTTGTTTGGACCTACATTCATTGCAAGTATTCAGTATATGATAACAAGTGGATGTACGGCAACTACCCAATATGGTTACGCAGAGATGCTCCGTCTCTCATGTGAAGGAAAAATCAACTTTGTGGAGGATACAAAGACTTACTCCATCAGAGCGAAGAAGATGAAGGAAATCTTCCTGAAACATGGTTTCACCATCACTTATCCTAAAGATGTTACCGAGGAAATTGGAGACGGCTTCTTCTTTTCACTCTCTTATTCGGGACTTACTGGTGGAGAACTGGCAAAGGAACTGATATACTACGGTGTGTCAAGCATCAATCTGGATACTACTGGTTCGCTTGAGGCTGGAGTACGTGCTTGCACCAGCCGTATGCGTGATGATTTGTACGACGTACTTGACGAACGCATGGAACAATTTGACAATGACCACAAAACAAAGGCATAATGGACGATAACTCACCATACTTGCATCCGTACTACGAGACAATGTCGCGTGAGGATATAGAGAAGCTGCAGCTTGAGAGATTGCAGGCAACAGTAAAGCACTGCATGAACAGCGAATTCTATAAGAAACAGTTTGAAGAAGCAGGGCTGAAGCCTGAAGACATAAAGACGCTTGACGATATCCGCAAGATCCCGTTTACTACAAAGCAGAATTTGCGCGATACCTATCCGTTCGGAATGGCAAGCGAACCTCTCCGTCAGTGTGTACGCCTTCATTCTTCATCCGGTACCACGGGAAACCCTACAGTCATACTGCATACTCAGAGAGACTTGGATGAATGGGCAAATGCGGTAGCCCGCTGTCTTTGGATGGTAGGACTGCGCCCAGACGATGTGTTCCAGAATTCCTCTGGTTACGGAATGTTTACAGGTGGTTTGGGTTTTCAGTATGGTGCGGAGCGACTTGGCGCACTGACTGTTCCAGCTGCTGCTGGTAATTCATTGCGACAGATTAAGTTCTTCACCGACTTTGGTACAACTGCCGTGCATGCAGTTCCTTCGTATGTTACCCGTCTTTATGAGGTGATGCAGGAAATTGGGGTTGACCCACGTAAGGATACCAAACTGAGAGTTCTTGCCATTGGAGCAGAACCACATAGTGAGGAACAACGCAAGAGGATTGAGGAGATGCTCGGGGTTAAGGCGTACAACTCATTTGGAATGAGCGAGATGTGCGGTCCTGGCGTAGGTTTTGAGTGCAAAGAACAGAACGGAATGCATTTCTGGGAAGACTATTATATTGTGGAAATAGTCAATCCAGAAACTTTGGAACCAGTGCCCGATGGTGAGATTGGAGAACTTGTCTTGACCACTCTCAATCGTGAGGCAATGCCTTTGCTTCGCTATCGTACAAGAGACTTGACTCGTGTTTTGGGACGTACTTGTCCTTGTGGGCGCAATCACATCAGACTCGACCGCATGCGTGGACGTTCAGACGACATGATTGTGCTGCGTGGTGTCAATATCTTCCCAATACAGGTTGAGAAGATTCTCATGCAGTTCAAGGAGCTTGGCAGCAATTACTTGATAACGCTCACTACGGACGAGGATAACGACAACATGACTGTCGAGGTGGAAATTGCTGAGATGTTTACAGATGACTATGCTCGTCTGCAGCAACTTACAAAAGACATTACCCGTGCGCTGAAAGACGAAATTCTTCTCACTCCGCATGTAAGACTTGTTCCAAAGGGAAGTCTGCCAGTGAGTGAGGGCAAAGCAAAGAGAGTGGTCGACAGACGTAGGGTCTATCAATAAAAGCGTATAGACAATCAATAAAGCATTGAGCCTATAAATATAAGAGCATTATGACAATCAATCAACTATCAGTATTCATCGAGAACAAGAAAGGGACAATACTCACTGTTCTCAACCTTCTGAAGGAAGCAAACATACAGATTATCGCTTCAACAATAAGTGATACGGTTGATTATGGAATTTACCGTATTATTTGCAGTGACCCGGGTAAGGCATACTTGATTCTGAAGGACAATGGTCTGAGTGTTACACTGAGTGATGTGTTTGCAATTGAACTGGACAATACTCCGGGTCAGGCTGCAGCTGTGATGCAGGTATTTGCAACGGCAAATATCAGTATCAGTTATCTCTATTCATTGCTGGTAAAGGGCAAGGGTATTCTGATTTTCCGTACGAACGATACGGAGAAAACACGTGAACAGATAAGCCTTCACAAGCTGTCGTTCGTTACAGAGAAACAATTACAATCACTTGCAGACTAGCTATGACTTTAAAGGACAATCTGAATGAAGGTGATCGGTTCGCCAAAAGTATCGGTGCGCAACTGACTGAAATACGTGAGGGATACTCAAAGGCAGAACTCACAGTCACACAGATGCATCTCAATGGTGCAGGAGTGTGTCAGGGTGGTGTAATGTATACTCTTGCCGACCTCGCCTTTGCTGGTGTCACCAATAGTCGTGGTATTCTCTCGTTGGGAATATCCAACACAATCACCTTCGTGAAGTCTGCACAGTTGGGTGACCACTTGACGGCAGAATGCTGGGAAGTGGTTGACCATCACAAACTTCCTTATTGTGATATACAGATCCACAATCAGAAGGGTGAAATGTTGGCAATCATGACTGGATTGGCTTACAGACTTAAGAAAGAATTCAATTACGACTCATTGATGTAAAATGAAAATCACATTAGTACAAACAGATATCGAGTGGGGCAAGCCTCAGCAGAATGTAGATCATATCGAGCAGTCAATGCTTGCAGCTCCGAAAAGTGACTTGTATGTCCTTCCTGAGATGTGGAGCACAGGTTTTGACACCACTCCCAATTCCATCGCAGAGAGTGACAACGGTGAGAGTTTGCATTGGATGCAGACAATGGCAAACAAACTGGATGCAGCAGTTGCAGGTAGCATTGCAGTGCAGGAACACGAGGACGGAAAATTCTATAATCGTTTCTATTTCGTCATGCCGCGTAGCAATGTCTCAGATGAATTGAATTTTGTCTATTACGACAAGCATCATCTGTTTACTTATGGTGGTGAAAACTCTCGTTACACACCAGGCGAGAAACGAACAGTTGTGGAATGGCGTGGAGTCCGCTTTCTTCTTCTCGTGTGCTACGACCTCCGTTTCCCAAAATGGAGCAGGAATAACTGTGATTACGACTGCATTCTCTATGTTGCTTCATGGCCAGTCACACGCGTGGCTGCATGGAGCAGTCTGCTGGTAGCCCGAGCTATTGAAAACCAGTGTTACGTGGCAGGTGTCAACAGAGTAGGCACTGACCCTTATTGTGTTTATTCGGGTTCGACCCAACTCATTGACCCTTATGGGCAGGTGATGGAAAAGTGTGAAGACAACAAGGAAATGACAGTGACGGGCAATATTGACATGGACATCCTTAATGCTTTCCGCAAGAAATTCCCTGTTCTTGAAGACCGAGACTGAAAGGTCGAAGACGAAATTCGGAAACAAAAACTACATGCTTATGAAACTAATATTATCATTACTACTTCTTCTGGGATTGCTGACTCCATTGAATGCCCAGACCTATTCGTTTGATGGCAGGAATAAAAATGCCATACAGGTAAAGATGAACGACACGTTCAACAGCGATAAAGGCTATGGCTACGACATGGTCGGAATTGCTCCTGTGAGTGGAGGCAAGCCATTTTTCTTTTCAGTGGGAGTGCCCGATGGCAACTATAAAGTGACGGTTACGCTTGGTTCAAAGAAGCATGCAGGCAATACTACTGTACGCGCCGAGTCACGTCGCCTTTTTCTGAATGACTGTACCACCAGAAAAAGGGAATTCAAGTCTTATTCGTTTATAGTCAACAAACGCAATACTCTCATTGGGAATAACGACCGAGTAAGGATTAAGGATAGAGAGAAGACTAAACTCAATTGGGACGACAAGTTGACAATAGAAATCAACGGAGAACAACCTGCGTGCTCTACCATCCAAATTGAACCTGCGACTGATGTCACTACATTGTGGCTTTGTGGCAATTCCACTGTAGTCGACCAGGACTATGAGCCATGGGCAAGTTGGGGTCAGATGATTACTCATTGGTTTGATGATAAGATTGCCGTTGCCAATTATGCTGAGAGCGGTGAGACTGCAAGTTCTTTCATCGGAGCCAACCGATTGAAGAAAATCATGACACTTGCCAAGAAAGGCGATTACATCTTTATTGAGTTCGGACATAACGACCAGAAGCAGAAGACTCCGGGTTCGGGCGCTTACTATAATTTTGCCACAAACCTAAAGACTTTTATTGATGAGGCTCGTGGAAAAGGTGTAACTCCAATCTTCATCACTCCTACACAGCGCCGATCATTTGATAAGAATGGAAAAATCACTGAGACTCACGGAGATTATCCCGATGCAATGCGATGGGTAGCCCAAAGAGAGAACGTGGCTGTCATTGAGTTGCACGACATGACGCGTACATTCTATGAAACTCTGGGCGTGGAAGGCAGTAAGTCTGCATTCGTTTACTATGCAGCAAACACGTTACCTGGTCAGACAAAGCCATTGGCTGACAATACCCACTTCAATCCCTATGGTGCATACGAGATTGCCCAGATGGTTCTGCAAGGAATCAAGAATCTGAATCTTTCTATTGCATCACATGTCTCTCCCGATTTCCAGGGATTCAATCCTGCAAAGCCAGATGGTTTGGCTACTTTCCATTGGATTAATTCACCTTTCTTTGAAGCATTGAAACCGGATGGCAATTAACAGGAAACTTATCATCGGACTACTGGTCGTCTCTTTGTCCTGTTTTGTTGGCACCCAAACAACCAATGCTCAGACAAACAGGAGTGTAGTATCGGCCAAGAAAACAGAATCAGTCGAGAATACAAGATCAACCAGGAAGGCAGAAGTTGACAAGAAAGCGGATTCAAACAAGAAACCGGAGACAAGCAATAAGGCTGAATTTAAGTGGATTGAAGTTCTGCCTGAAGCCAAACCCTATACTCGTTGGTGGTGGTTGGGCAGTGCTGTTGATGAAGGCGGACTTGAATATAACCTCAATGAATATGCCAAGTCTGGTATCGGCGGAGTGGAGATAACTCCGATTTATGGAGTGAAAGGCAATGATGCCAACAACATTCCATACTTGTCTGCGCAGTGGATGCAAATGCTTGCAAAGACGGAAGAATTGGGTGCCAGGTTGGGTATTGAGGTGGATATGGCTACAGGCACTGGTTGGCCGTTCGGTGGTCCAAACGTATCCAAAGATGAAGCCGCTTCCAAACTTGTGGTTGTTGACGGACTGTTTACCGCCGGCCGCACTGGGCAAAAAGTGAAAAGGGCTGCACCTGGTGGAGAGGGATTTGTCATCGACCATTTCGACTATCAGAGCGTGATGCATTATCTCAGTACGTTCGACAAGGCGTTCGGTGAAAGCAAAACTCCGTTTCCCCATACTTTCTTCAATGATTCGTATGAAGTGTATGGCGCAGACTGGACTCCCAATATGCTTGAGGAATTCAAGAGCCGGAGAGGTTATTCGCTCGAAGACCATAAGGACGATTTTCTTGGAACATCCGAGAGTGGTGAGGACATAAAGCGCAGAGTGATGTCGGATTACAGAGAGACACTTTCCGACTTGTTGTATGAGAATTTTACAACAGTGTGGACTGACTGGGCACATTCTCATGGTTCCATCACCCGCTGTCAGGCTCACGGTAGCCCTGCCAACTTGATTGACCTTTATGCCAAGGTTGATATTCCAGAGTGTGAAGGTTTTGGACTTTCCAATTTTCATATCAAAGGATTGCGTGTCGATCCGGGATTTACAAAACGGAATGATTCCGACCTTTCGATGATGAAGTACGCATCTTCTGGCGCTCATATCTCGGGAAAGCGTTTTACTTCGTCAGAGACTTTCACTTGGCTGACTGAGCATTTCCGCACATCTTTCTCTCAGTGCAAGCCCGACTTTGACTTGTTTATGATAGCAGGAGTCAACCATGTGTTTCTCCATGGAAGTTGCTACACCCCGGAGAACGATGCATGGCCTGGATGGAAGTTCTATGCATCAGTCGACATGTCGCCAACCAACAGTCTTTGGCGTGATGCACCGGCTTTTTTCAAGTATATCGAGCGTGTCCAGTCATTCATGCAGATGGGTGAGCCCGACAACGATGTACTTGTCTATCTTCCTTTCTATGACATGATTTATGAGCAGCCGGGACGCCTCGTGCAGTTCGATATTCACAGCATGGCAAAACGTGCGCCCAAGTTCATTCAGTCCATCAATGCTGTCATCAACGCAGGTTATGATTGCGACTACATCTCCGACCGTTACCTTCTGAAGTCGGATGCCAAAAACGTGGATAATCGTAAAATCATCACAACCACCGGAACTAACCAATACGAAGCAGTGCTTGTACCAGATGTGCGGTTCATGCCGTTGACCACTCTCCGTAAGTTGCTCAATCTTGCTCAGCAAGGAGTCCGGGTGGTGTTCATAAACGACTTGCCTCAAAGTGCTCCCGGATTGAAGGGTCTTGAACAGCAAAAGCAGTTCGATGAATTAGTTGCTGAACTGAAGAACGTCAGCCTTGTCGTTTCCGATTATTCTGCACTTGGCAAGTTCATCACTCCCGAATATATGCGAATCAACCAGGGGCTGAGTTGCATACGCCGCTCGAATGGTGCTGACCATATATATTTCATCAGCAACCTGCAGGAACGAGATGTGAACGAATGGATAAGTCTTGCGAAAAATGCCCGGTTCGTCACGATTTACAATCCGATGAACGGTGAAGTGCACAAAGCAAAGGTTGACAATGGCTGCGACCACACCAAAGTGCGTCTGCAGTTGTTGTCGGGACAATCGACAATTCTCGTTGCCTCCGACACCGACAATTCCAGTCTTACACCTTATTCATATATGGAGGAAGAAGTAGAGGCAGACGAACTGAAAGGATGGAAACTCCAGTTTGTGGAGTCGGCGCCAGTAAAGATAAGCAAGACTTACAAGTTCGATTCGCCATGCTCGTGGACAGAACTGGGTGACCAGTTGCTTAATGAGACTATGGCATCGGGCGTGTATTCCACTTCCTTCAGCCTGGAGAAACTCGATGATGACTGCCGCATTATTCTCGACCTTGGAGATGTGCGTGAAACCGCAAGGGTGAAAATTAACGGACAGAGTGTAGCCACTCTGTTTGCTGTGCCTTATCGACTCGACATCACCGATTATGTCATCCGAGGCAAGAACAAGCTGGAGGCAGAGGTGACCAATCTCGGTGCCAACAGAATAAGCAAGATGGACCGTGACGGTGTGCAGTGGAGAAAGTTCAATGAAATCAATGTGGTTGACATCAACTACAAGTCGACCAGTTATGCCAACTGGGCTCCAGTGCCTTCAGGACTCTGCAGCCCGGTGCGTATAATCAAGGCGAAAGTGAGTCGTTAGCACTGAAAATAGGGCGGTAAAGTGTCAAAACACGGTGTTTAAACCATAAATAGCCCGTTTCTGCGACTTTTTATTGTAAGATGTTTGGTCACTTCAACAAATAGTAATAACTTTGCAGCGTCAAATAAAAGAGAAACAGATGAACTCAAGTTTTGCTACATATTTTTACTTTTACTTTTACTTTGGAAACAAGTAAGAGCGGGTATTTATATGTGCATTTGAAAACAAGACAGAGATAAAGAAAATGAATATAATCCCGCTCAGGAACGAGCGGGATTTTTTTGGTTGAGAAAAAGAAAAGACGAGATGAAGAAAATTGCAATTCAAGGAGAAATCGGGTCATTCCACGATGTGGCAAGCCATAAGTACTTCGAGGATGAGGAAATCCAGTTGGTGTGCTGCAACACGTTTGAGGACGTGTTCAAGGCTCTTGCAAAGGACAAGAGCATGATTGCCTTACTGGCTATCGAGAACACCATCGCAGGCAGCATCCTGCACAATTATGAACTGCTGCGCGAGAGTAACATGAAGATAATCGGCGAGCACAAACTCCGCATTTCCCATTCCATCATGTGCCTTCCCGACGAAGATTGGGATGATATCATGGAGGTAAATTCCCACCCAGTGGCATTGATGCAGTGCCGCAAATTTCTGAAAGGTCATCCTGGATTCAAGGTTGTCGAGACAGATGATACGGCTGGTTCTGCAAAGAGAATCAGTGAAAACCAACTCCGTGGCCACGCAGCCATCTGTTCTAAGTTCGCTGCACAGCTCTATGGAATGAGAATTCTTGAGGAGGGAATTGAAACCAACAAGCACAACTTCACCCGTTTCCTCGTAATCTGCAATCCCGAAATGGTGGACCAGTACGAGGACAAAAGCACAATCAACAAGGCGAGCATCGTGTTCACGCTTTCCGACCAGGAGGGTCAACTGTCGCAGGTGCTCTCAATCTTCTCTTTCTACAAGATAAACCTCACAAAGATTCAGTCCCTTCCGATTATCGGCAGAGAATGGGAATACATGTTCTATGTGGACCTTACGTACGATGATTATGTGCGCTACCGTCAGTCAATCGATGCAATGAAACCGTTAACCACCAGTCTCGTAATTTTAGGAGAATACGAAGATGGAAAATCAACAATTTGAATACAAGCCGGCAGACCGTGTCAGCACAATCAGCGAATACTACTTCAGCCGCAAGCTCAAGGACGTGGCACGGATGAATGCTGAGGGCAAGGATATAATCAGTTTGGCAATCGGAAGTCCTGACATGCCGCCCTCAAAGGAAACAGTCGATACTCTGTGTGAGAATGCACGCAAGGCAGATGTCCACGGCTACCAGCCCACAGTCGGCATTCCCGAGTTGCGTGGGGCAATGGCAGGATTCTACAAGCGCTGGTATGGCGTGGAACTGAATCCGGCTACAGAAATCCAACCGCTTATCGGCAGCAAGGAAGGAATCCTGCATGTCACACTGACTTTCTGCAATCCGGGCGACAAGGTCTTGGTACCAAATCCCGGCTATCCCACCTACACATCATTGAGCAAGATTTTGGGGCAGAAGATAGTCAACTACAATCTACTGGAATCAAACGGTTGGCAACCCGACTTCGATGAACTGGAGGCAATGGACCTCACCGGTGTGAAACTGATGTGGACCAATTATCCGAACATGCCGACAGGCGGACGTGCCACACGAGATCTCTACACCAAACTCGTCGACTTTGCCCGCAGACATCACATCATCGTGGTGAACGACAATCCTTACTCCTTCATTCTCAATAGCAACGAACACTTGAGTATTCTGCAAGTGCCGGGAGCAAAGAACTGCTGCATCGAGTTCAACTCGATGTCGAAGAGCCACAATATGCCGGGCTGGCGTGTGGGCATGATTGCCACCAATGCCACGTTCATTCAGTGGATTCTCAAGATCAAGTCGAACATAGACTCGGGTACATTCCGTCCGCTTCAGCTGGCTGCAGCCCGTGCCTACGACAACTCCGACGAGTGGCATCTGAATGCCAATGTCAGGACCTATGCAAGCCGACGCAAGATTGCCGAGGAGATCATGACAACGCTCGGATGTACGTTCGACCCTCTGCAGCAAGGTATGTTCCTCTGGGGCAGGATTCCGGAGAAGTACGGCAATGTTGAGGACTTGACCGAGAAAGTACTTCACGAAGCACGCGTGTTCATCACCCCTGGTTTTATCTTCGGGTCAAATGGTGAACGCTATGTCCGCATATCACTTTGCGCCAAAGACGAGAAGATGCAGGAGGCACTCAAACGAATCCAGTCGCTGCAACTTTAGTGACGGCTGACAGAAGTAAAAAAATCC
>CAVHYP010000019.1:26050-39811 GCA_963640465.1 Bacteroidaceae bacterium
ATCCACGCCCGTTCGTCATTGCCGGACCTTGTTCGGCAGAGACCGAAGAGCAAGTAATGACAACAGCCAAAGACCTCGCAAAGAAAGGCTGCCACATGTTCCGCGCCGGAGTGTGGAAGCCGCGCACCAAACCGGGGGGCTTCGAGGGAAACGGCGAGAAGGCACTTCCATGGATGAAGGAAGTGAAGGACGAAACCGGAATGCTCACTGCAACCGAAGTAGCCACACCCGAGCATGTGGAACTGGCACTCAAGTATGGCATCGACATTCTGTGGATTGGTGCACGCACCACTGCCAATCCGTTTGCAGTGCAGGCATTGGCAGATTCGCTGAAGGGAGTTGATGTGCCAGTCCTCATCAAAAACCCTGTAAACCCCGACCTCGAACTCTGGATAGGAGCGTTTGAGCGCATATATGGAGCTGGAGTAAAGCGTCTGGGGGCTATCCATCGCGGATTCTCAAGCTACGACAAGAAGATTTACCGCAACCTCCCGATGTGGCAAATTCCAATCGAACTCCATCGCCGCTATCCTAACATCCCAATCTGCTGTGACCCAAGCCACATCGGCGGACGACGCGACCTCATAGCCCCACTGTGCCAGCAGGCAATGGACATGGGAATGGACGGGCTCATCGTTGAGAGCCACTGCAATCCCGATGAGGCTTGGAGCGATGCCAAGCAGCAGGTGACACCGGATATCCTTGACTACATTCTCAGCATGCTCGTCATTCGCGACAAAGTGGTGACCACCGAAAACATCGTGGCATTGCGCAAGCAAATCGATGAAATCGACGATGTCATCATCAGCAATATCGCCAAGCGCATGCAGGTGAGCCGAGAAATCGGACAGTACAAGAAAGAACACGGAATGACCATCGTACAGACCAGCCGCTACAGCGAGATTCTCGGTAAGCGAGGCGCACAGGGCGCACTCCTCGGCATCGGCGTCGACTGCATCAAACAGATTTTTGAGTCTATCCACGAAGAATCAGTACGCCAGCAAGTGGAGATAATCAACAAATAAAAACTCATTAAGGGCGGTTGGGGTCGGCTTTGTTTGGAACTCTATAAATTACCGCCCTAAATCCCGACAAGCTATGAAGATTCTAATATTAGGAGCGGGCAAGATGGGAGCGTTCTTCACCGACCTCCTCAGTTTCGACCATGAAGTGGCAGTGTATGACATCGATGCCAAGCGCATGCGCTTTACCTACAACTGCCAGCGTTTCACCTCAATGGATGAAATCGACGGATTCCAGCCCGAACTGGTCATCAATGCTGTGTCGCTGAAATACACACTCGACGTGTTCGACCAGGTCATTCCCCACATCCCCTCCACCTGCATCCTCTCCGACATCAGTTCGGTGAAGACAGGTTTCAAGGATTACTATGAGAAGACAGGCATGCGCTACGTCAGCACACACCCGATGTTCGGTCCCACATTTGCCAATCTCGGACAACTCTCGAGCGAGAATGCCATCATCATCAACGAGGGTGATTTTATGGGCCGCTGCTTCTTCAAGGAACTCTACAACTCGCTCCATCTGCATGTGTGCGAATATACCTTCGACGAGCACGACCGCACCGTGGCATATTCACTCTCCATCCCGTTCGTATCCACCTTCGTCTTCGCTGCAGTGATGAAGCATCAGGATGCGCCAGGAACCACCTTCAAGCGTCACATGAAGATTGCCCAGGGTGTGTTGAGCGAGGACGACACTCTGTTGCGTGAAATCCTCTTCAATCCCTACACCAAAGGTCAGGTAGAGCAAATCCGCAGAGAGATGAAAGAACTCATCGACATCATCGATAGCAAGGACGAGGACCATATGCTTGCCTATCTCACAAAGATTAGGACTAACATAAAGCCGCAATAATTCAATATGTCTGAAACGGAATGCTCATGAATAATCACGCGGACAAACCACAGAATGCAGTAGATTTGCCACGTTGCCATTGGTGCAACCTGGCAAATCCGCTCTATGTAGCTTATCACGACACGGAGTGGGGCGTGCCAGTGCACGATGACAGCAAACTCTTTGAGATGTTGCTGCTCGAATGTTTTCAGGCAGGACTGTCGTGGGAATGCATCCTCAACAAGCGCGAAGCATTCCGCACGGCCTTCGATGGATTCGACTACAATCGTGTGGCAGAATACGACACGGCGAAACTGGAATCCTTGCGTCAGAATTCAGAAATCGTACGCAACCGACTGAAGATAAACGCAGCAGTAACCAATGCCAGGGCTTTCATTGCTATCCAACGGGAGTTCGGCTCGTTCGACCGTTACATCTGGAGTTTCACGTCCGGCGCCACCATTGTCGAATGCGACAAAACCTCATCTCCTTTGTCCGATGTAATCTCAAAAGATCTGAATAAACGCGGAATGAAATTTGTCGGCACCACCATCATCTATTCATTCCTGCAGGCAATCGGCATCATCAATTCCCACGAAGACCACTGCTGGCTCTATCGGTAGCCGTGCCGTTACTTACACTCTGCATGGCCAACCCAAAACCTTCATGCCGCATGGCGGTTTATTTACTGCGTAGCAGTAGGCTTCTTGATTTTATCGATCGAACTTAGCTCGCTATGTACTTCCTCTTTACGGAAGAGTGATGGGGAGATGCACCTATCAGAAGGCCTAGTAGACACTTCCTTTCTTTTGAAATCGATTAATCTTATATGACATTTTGATGATATTCGCAATGCCCGCCTTTCTGCCCTTCATTTCGCGCCCTATCACCAGGTCTTTTTTTTCTCTGACTAGGAAGATAAATTTCTCTGACCAGGAAAGTGAATCTCTCTGACTAAGAAAATAAAACGGCTTGTTTTGCGGGTCTTGTCCCCCTTGCTGTGAAGAACGAAAATCTCCAGAATTTAACATTTCATCATCTGCTTGTTTCTTGATGTCGATTGAGACGGATTTCGGGCGATGCCGGAGTGCGGATATAACAGTCCGACCGTCATTTGCCCGTAAATTTGCCCGAAGTGAATCCATCCGGATGTGTGGGCTGAAATGCGAGTCGGAATAGGATTCAGCTCTCTCCGAAGGCGTAGGCGATGGCACTCGAGTGACAGCTCGCTATGTTTGCAGTATGCTTATTCCAACGCACAAGCCTTCGCTCGCTTTAACGCCCTCAGAGATGGCTAGCTCCTAGCTCGCTTATGCTCGTCCCATCCGGATGGTAAGTTCTTCCCATTAGGGGAGGATTCGGGCTAGGATTCTAGAAAGTATTCTGTGAAGGATTCCGGAGGAGCTTCAGTAGGGCGCTGGATAGAAACAAAAAACAGCCGATTCATCACGGATCGACTGCTTCGTGGATAAAAATAATTAATCCTTTTATTTACTTTGTGGACCAGCCAGGGCTTGAACCTGGGACCTCCAGATTATGAGTCTGTTGCTCTAACCGACTGAGCTACAAGTCCAGTGCGCATGCCGAGGTTGTTCTACCAAGATTCGAACTTGGACTGAGGGAACCAAAAACCCTAGTGCTGCCATTACACCATAGAACAATACCTTGGTAGCATTCTTCTCTAAATGCGGATGCAAAGGTAGTGCTTTTTTTTCATTCAACAGCCATGACAAGGTGTTTTTTTTGAAAAAAACTTGATAATCGGCATTTCTTCGCTTTTTTTTCGCCGCGGATGACGTCAGCCGGTTTATTTTTATTATCTTTGCAGTATGAAAGAAAAACCAATCATACACAACAAGCGCAGGAACAAAATCCGCATCCACGACGAAGGCAAATACACCCTCCTCGCCGCCGGAGCCATCGTAGCATTGGTGCTGTGGGGCTGCTTCTGGATGATTGAGCACAGCATCGGGCCATGCTGGATTTACTACACCCTGGGCGCATGCGTGGCAACAGTCTACGGCATAATGCTCAATTTCTTCCGCTGCCCAGTCCGAATGTTTCAGGGACCAACCACTAAGACCGTAGTGGCACCGTGCGACGGACATGTGGTTGTGATTGAGGAAGTTGACGAGTACGACTACTTCCACGACAGGCGCAAGATGGTTTCGATATTCATGAGCCTCACCAATGTGCACGCCAACTGGATTCCGTGCGAAGGAGTGGTGGTGAAAGTGGACCATCAGGACGGCAATTTCCACAAAGCCTACCTGCCCAAGGCAAGCGAAGAGAACGAACGGTCAATGGTAGTGATACGCACCCCACACGGAGTCGACATCATGGCACGCCAAATTGCGGGAGCCATGGCACGCCGCATCGTGACCTATGCCGAGGAAGGACAGGAGTACTTCATCGACGACCACATGGGATTCATCAAGTTCGGTTCAAGAGTCGACCTCTATCTGCCGCTCGATGCCGAAATCAAAGTGAAAATGGGACAAGCCACAGTAGGCGACGAAACCATAATAGCCACACTGAAGTGAAACGACAAACCACGAAACCAAAGTGAAAAAGCATATTCCAAACATCATCACATGCTGCAACCTTATCTGCGGCTGCATAGCCACAGGCGCAGCATGCCACCACTACTTCCACACCGCACTGCTCTTCATCCTGCTGGGCGCCGTGTTTGACTTCTTCGACGGAATGACAGCACGGATGCTCGGAGTGTCGGGACGCATGGGAGTGGAACTCGATTCACTGGCGGACGTAGTCACCTTCGGAGTGGCACCGTCCATGATGCTCTTCACCCTCTACAGCATAGTGCGTTATCCCGAGATGATGTACAGCCAGACATGGTTTACCATCATGCCCTTCACCGGCTTCCTCCTCGCGGCATTCTCAGCACTGCGACTCGCCAAATTCAATATCGACGAGCGGCAGCACACCACCTTCATAGGACTCCCAACCCCGGCAAATGCCATATTCTGGGCAGCACTGCTGGCAGGATGCGAAGACTACCTCACATCACCCATGTTCAACGCACCTTTCCTCTTCGCCTTTGAGATACTCTCGTGCTGGCTCCTCGTGTGCGAAATCCCCATGTTCTCGCTCAAGTTCAAGAGCCTGGCATGGACCGAAAACTGGGTGAAATACATCTTCCTCGCTATCTGCCTCATCATCATAGCCTATGCACTGGCAGACGCCACAAGCGAAGGAAGCAACATGAAACTCAACATAGCACGCGCCCTCGCAGCATGCATCGGAGCCTACCTCGTGATGGGCATCACCACCGGACTTTCCACACGGCGCCAGCAACAGGAATAATAAGCATAAGACATTAACCACAAGCCGACAAGCCTATGATTCACCTCTTGCGATTCTTCCTCATCATCTTCTACTGCTTCATGCGCATACTACAATTTTTCCGGCGCACGAAGAAAAAAGTGCGCAAATTCTTCGCGCCCAAGCGCAAGGAAAAGGAATACGTCACAGTGGAGCAAGACACAAACTGGGCAGGCAGAGGCAAGGCAATGAAGAAAATGTTCGATGCAGGTGAAGGCACCTACGTTGATTACATTGAAGAAAAAGACTGAATTCATCGGGCTGCGAGCCATGCAGGACAAGGAAGAAACTGACAATCACATAACAATGACCGACGACGATAGATTCATGAAAGCAGCACTGGCAGAAGCACGCCAGTCAGGAAAAAGCGGCGAAGTGCCCGTGGGAGCAGTGATAGTAGCCGACGGCGTCATCATAGGCCGCGGACACAACCTCACCGAAACCCTCCACGACGTCACCGCACACGCCGAGATGCTCGCCATCACCTCAGCCGAAGAACATCTGAGTGCTAAATACCTCCGCAGCTGCACACTCTACGTCACACTCGAGCCTTGTCCCATGTGCGCAGGAGCACTCGGATGGACACAGATAGGACGGATAGTCTACGGCGCGGCCGACAAAAAACACGGATACACCACCTGCGCACCCCACGTCCTCCATCCCAGAACCCAAGTTACCTCCGGGCTCATGGCAGGCGAATGCCTCGAACCCATCCAAGACTTCTTCCGCACAAAACGCTGAGACGCAGGAATTGACAACATACAAGAAACGCAAGAGACACTGAAAGCGCTGAAGCACTGAAGCACTGGAATGTAGTGAACGCTGAAATACAAGAAACGCTGATACAGAAAACACCGATACACATGCCCAGAATACATCTTACACAAGTGGACTCCACCAGCACCTACGCCCGACAACTCATCGGTGAAGGCAAGGAACTCGACGATTTCACCGTAGTCGATGCTGACTACCAAACCGGCGGACGCGGGCAGCGAGGCAACACATGGGAAAGCCAGCCAGGCAAAAACCTCCTCTTCACCATCGTGTGCCACCCCACCTTCCTTCCAGCCACCCATCAGTTCATCCTCTCCCAGGCAATAGCACTGGCAGTGGAGCGTATACTGAGCCAAAGAATAAGCGAAGCAGAGAAAGAGAGAAGTTCGGCACAACGAAGCCAGACAGGGCAGATAACGGTGAAATGGCCTAACGACATCTACTGGAACGACCGGAAAATCAGCGGCACACTCATCGAATGCAACCTCATGGGCAGCCAAATCAAAGACTGCATCGTAGGTACCGGAATCAACATCAACCAAGCCCACTTTGAGAGCGATGCACCCAACCCCGTCTCACTCCAGCAAATCACAGGTAAAGAGACCGACCGCGAAACACTGCTCACAGAGGTCGTCAACCAATTCCGTTCGCTCTATGATGAAATCCGGCAAGGCAACGCCCAGCACATCGTCAGTGAATACAAACGCAGACTTTACCGTCGCACCGGCTTCCATCCCTTTGCCGAGCCCGGCGGACAAACCTTCGAAGCACAGATTGCCGATGTCGACCCATCAGGCTACCTCACACTACAGCTCCGAAACGGTACACAAAAACGTTACGAATTCAAGGAAGTGAGATTCATCCTGCAGTGAAACCAAACCCTAATGCATGACAACTCGGTAAAAACAAGCTGAAAACCGATAAAGACATAGTTTTGCACCACGAAAAGTGCATGCTTTACATAGAAGACGAAGATGATAGAAACAAAAAAGATAAGAATTGCAGACTACAACTATCCATTGCCCGACAACAGGATAGCTAAATTCCCACTGCCCCAGCGCGACAGCAGCAAACTCCTTATATATAAAAGAGGTGTAGTGAGCGAAGACGTGTTCACCTCCCTCCCCAACTACCTGCCCAAAGGCGCACTGATGATTTTCAACAACACCAAAGTCATACAGGCACGCCTCCACTTCCAAAAATCCACCGGTGCACAAGTAGAAGTGTTCTGCCTCGAACCAGCAGTGCCCAACGACTACGTGCTCAACTTCCAAGCCACCGGACACTGCGACTGGTATTGCATGATAGGCAACCTCAAACGATGGAAAGACGGAAGTCTCAACCGACAAGTCGAAGTGAAAGGCAAACCAGTGACACTCACAGCCACACGCGGACCACTCCATGGCACCAGCCATCAAGTCACCTTCGACTGGGGCGACACAACACTCTCCTTTGCCGATATCCTCGAAGCAGTAGGCGAACTACCCATCCCGCCCTACCTCAACCGCACAACCCAGGAAAGCGACAAGCGAACCTACCAAACCGTCTACTCAAAGATAAAAGGGTCAGTGGCAGCACCCACGGCCGGACTCCATTTCACAGAGAACGTCCTCCACGCCATCGGCCAGGCAGGCATCGACCGTGAAGAACTCACCCTCCATGTAGGCGCCGGCACCTTCAAGCCAGTGAAAAGCGAAGAAATAGAAGGACACGAAATGCACTCCGAATACATAGTAGTGAAACGGCAGACCATAGAGAAACTCATCAACCATGGCGGTACTGCCATCGCAGTAGGCACCACCTCCGTTCGAACCCTCGAAAGCCTCTACTACATCGGACGCAAACTCCAAACCAATCCCGATGCAACCGAAGACGAACTCCATGTAAATCAGTGGGAACCATACGAAACGACAGAGGGTGAACTTAGTACATTGGATGCCCTGCGGGACATTCTGGATTATCTTGACCGCCATAATCTTCCGGCACTACACACCAGCACACAAATCATCATTGCACCCGGCTACAACTATCACATCGTACGCATGATGGTCACCAACTTCCACCAGCCACAGAGCACACTCCTGCTTCTCGTGTCAGCATTCGTGAAAGGCGACTGGCGCCGCATCTACGACTATGCCCTTTCCCACGATTTCCGCTTTCTCAGCTATGGCGACAGCTCACTGCTCATCCCTTAGCCACAAACAGTCGGCAAAATCAAAGGCAACTGTCTGCAAGTGCCAATGAGTACTATTCGCATTGACACATGAATACGCATTCGATTGGCAACGAATATAGTCTCATTTGTGTATGCAGTTACAAGTCCATATTTTCATTATTCTGAATGTATATTCAAAGGCTTTGAACATAGAATGCGGCTATACGTGATGTAAAACGGATCTATACGTAACGAAAAACAGGACTATACGTCATGCAGGTATAAATGAAAAGGCAGTCCTATAGGGCGGTGAGCACTCATAGGACTGTCTTGGTATATGGTAGCTGGTATGGTGGCTGGCAGTCTATTGCACTACCAGATGATTTTCCCTACCAACTGACTTGAGGACTATTTCCCTACCAACTGGCTGGCGAGGTCTTTCCATACTTCTGCTGTTTGGAAATCGTTCAAGAGGCTTGACTTCACTATTATCTTTGTGGTAGTGAGCATGTCTTGAAATGCTTTCGGGTTACACGTCGGAACTGCATCACAGGCAGTCAGGTCTATTGTGGCTATATTAGCGTAACGGAAAGCATACAAGCCTATATTTGTCAAACTTCCTTCGAACACTACAGAGGAACAGCCTCTTACACAGTTAAGCAATCCAACAGGAACCTCGGTAATAGCAGGAGGAAATGTAATGCTACTGATTTCAATATCGCTAAATACATTAAAACCGACTGATTTCAGATTGGAGAGAGTAATGTTTCCCTGCAACCGAGTAGAAGTGAACACGTTCTTACCAATAATCTCCAAAGATGGTGCTACTTCGTCGAAGTTGGGGAAAGAAGCAGCGTCACACTGATAGAAAGCATTGTCGCGGATAGTTATCAGCGTTTTTGGAAGTCTCACCTCTGCAAGATTAAAGTTGTTATCAAATGCATTAGCGGGAATTTCTGTTATAGTAGTACCCGAAAGGTCAAGGTTGACGTTGTCGCTACAGTTCTTGATGCACGTGTTGATGGCGGCGATGTCATCATCGTTTATAGTTCCCTTCACTACCAGAGAGTTGCCTGTTCCTATAGCTTGAGTTAACAGGCTTGAGTTCTCTGCAAGAACTCCCCCAACAGAAAGGGTGATGGTATTGCCGGTGATTTCGTAGGCGTTCTTGAGCGTCGCTTCCCCGCCAGGGATGGCAGCGCCTGTAGTCCAGTCCTCCACAGTGACGCTTTCTATCGTAGCTTCGTTCTTACCCACTGTTATAGTAAAGGTATAACTCTGGCATTCCTTTAATCTTGGCACACCTTTTACCATTACACGTGTAGCAGTCGGATTATCATCTGTCACGACATCTAAGGCTACGAAATTCTGATCTGAATCTTGGAAAGAAGGCATCAGAAAAGCAACATATTCCCCGTTATTGTCATATGGAGTTATCTCACTCAAATTTGGCGCGGTATCACTTAGGAAACCATAGACGTGTACATAGTCAACGCGAGGGTTCTTGCCTTGCCATTGATTATTGAAAGAGCCTATTTTGAATATGACGCGAGCCACCTTATGACGCAGTTCCAATTCAAGCACACGGTCATCAGTAATATTGCGACAACAAATGCGTCTCATAAAATCTGAAGCTCTGAGATTCTCAAGCGTTGATTGATCTTGCTTGACATAACCTATTTCGTAGGTATTCGTACCATCGGCAGGATAGAACACATAAAACTCTTCAGAAGTTTTATGCCAAGTGACGGGCGTATCAGTGGTAGTCCACTCGCCGCCGGAGAGTGTATAGACGGCTGTTTGCTTGCCGTTTGTCAACGAGATCTTGTCACCATCCAGGAATGATGTTCCATAGTCATATGTTCCACTCGAGTTGGTTTTGAGCACTGAAGAACAAACACTCGGTCTAAGAATGACGGCATCGTCCGTTCCGCTTTGCAACACTTCGTCAGCAGAACATGCGGAAAGAAGTACTGCTGCAAACGTCAGTATATATATAGAATATTTCATACTTGCTCTTGTTTATTCAGTTTCCAATGTGCTGTTGCCACCATCGGTCCATCGACAGGTGGTAATGCCGCTGCTAAGCAGAATCACGTTGTCCTTGCCTACCTTCAGGTCAAGCTGATGGCTCATACCCTTTTCGAGATTGACATCGGAGGGGGAAGTCCAGGTGTAGAGTTTGCCGTCTGCCGTAATGCTGACGGAGAAGCTGCCGGCGCTGACGGTCTGCGGAACGAGGATGCAAGTGTAAGATGCTTTGGCGTTGTCATCCTTGCCGGTGGCAGCGACGAAAGCATCGGTTGATGCAGCCTTTACCGACTTGGTGTAGGTGGCAGCGTCGGTGCTTGCCTTCACGTCGGTTGTGTTGGCGAGGTCGCATGTACCCATGATTACCGTGCCGTTGACCTTTATCTCGGTGATGGGGTCGGCAGCAAGGAGGGCTGTGTTGTTGAACTCCGCACCGAAGGTGATGTTGATGTTCAGTTGGCTGAGTGCATGACTGAAGTTCACGGGCACTGCGCTGTTGACCAAACCGTCTTGCGGCACAAAGCCCGTTTTACGGAAGACGAGGAAGTCGGAATGGTCGTCTGCCAAGGTCTGGTCAGTACCCACGGTCACCTCGTAAGCCGTCTGGTCATAGAGGTTGCCGGCGAAAGCGCTGTTGTAGGGCGCAACGGCAATGATGTCCACAGGCTGTGTGGCATTCTGCCACAGCATCTGTGAAGCCGTAGTCCAGTCGTCGCCCGACTTGGTGGCCTGCACGTTACCGTAGCTGTAGGTCGTGCTGTTGGCATTCCTGATGCTGATGCCGAACTCCGTGATGGTCTTGCCAGTATAGGCAGCACGTGTCTGCAAGTCGCCCACATTGGCGCTGACACGCACCACGTTGTCTGACGGATAAGAGCACTGGAACACGTCTTCATCGTTGTTCGAACAGCTCACAAGCATTGAAGCCACACAGGCTGCAAATGCGATAGTTGTCTTGTTGTATCTCATAGTTGTTGTATTTGTTTTCTGTTTGAATTATTTTATCACCATGCTTCCACCGGAGAGGACTTCGCCTGTGGTCCAGTTGTTCACTTTAACCGAGGAGTCGATACTGATTTCATCCTTGCCCACGATGAGTCTGTAGGTATAGCTCTTGCCGGCTTCCAAAGCCGGGATGCCCCTGACCCTAAGTTCATCGCCGTAGGTGTTACCGTCGTACTTTACCTTGAGTATCACGAAGTTTTCATTGCTTTTGGCTGTCGTTGGAGCAACCAGGGCAGCGAAGTTGTTGCCGCTCCGGTAGGCGGTTATCTCATTCAGAGTACTGCTTGCAGGTATCTCATTGGAAGAACATACATGAAAGTAGTCGATGCTGGGGTTCAGCCCGTCGAACTGGTTCTTATAGGAAATATAGAAGATGACGCGGGCTGTCTGCCGCTGCATCTCAAGACTGAGCGTACGGTCGGCTGGAACAGAAGTGTAGGTGTAGGTTTGCTTCATGTAGTCGGAAGCAGTGAGATTGGTCAGCGTAGACTGGTCGGTCTTGATGGTACCCTTGTCGAACGTGTTAGTGCCGTCGGCAGGATAGAACGCCTGGAATGTGCCCGCCCCTTCAGGCCACAGGAGAGTGCCGTCCGCCGTAGTCCATCCACTGGAAGAAAACGTGTAGACCATGGTTTGAGTGCCGTTGCTGACAGAGACCATGTCGCCATTGTTGAAAGATTTCTGATTGTCGGCTTCTCCCATCGGATTGCTGCGCGTAAACACGCTTTCGCTGCCCACTGAGACGCGGAGTCTCACAGCATTGCCGCAATCCTCAATCCCTTCGTCGGAAGAGCATGCGGCAAAAGCCAGCAACGCCGTCATAGCCAATATGTAGTGTTTTGATGTCGTCATATCGAGTTACCTTATTTTTCGTTTTACACCTTCGGCATTTCGAAGTCTGTTTAAGCCTATTCGATGGAGAGTTCCAATGAATGACTCATGCCCGACTTCAGTTCGAGCTGTTTGTCATACGCATAGGAGTAGGTCTTGGTGTTGCCGTTGATATTCACAGACACCTCTATCGTAAGTTTGCCGGCATCCACCGTCTGCGGAACCAGGATGCAGGAATAGAAGGCTTTGGCGTTGCCCGATTTGCTGGTTGCTGCCGTAAAGCTTGTCTGTCCGGCCTTGATTGTTGCCGTAGAACCTGTGGAGCAGGTAATGCTTTGTCTTACGAAATTACAAGTGTAGTTCGGTATCGTTCCTCCCACCTTCACTTCTGTAATGGGATCAGCTGAAAGCAGAGCGCTCGAGTTGAACGATGTGCCGAACTTGAAGGTTATGTTCAGTTGGCTCAGCATGTGCTTGAACACAATAGGCACATTGCCGTTGTTCAAGTCTTTGTTTGGCTTGAAACCGGAGAACTGGTAAAGCAGGAAGTCCGACTTGTCGCTAGCGGAGGTCTGGTCTTTAGAGACGCTTGCAGGGAAGTCGGTTGCGTTATAAAGGGTTTCACTATAGGATGAGTTGTAAGGAGCATAGGCATAGATGTTCACTTCCTGGTTCAAGTTCTCCCACAGCATCTGTGTGGCTGGGGTCCAGACATCACCAGACTTTGTCACCTTATTATTGCCATAGCAATACCGCGCATTATTTGGGTTCTCTATGCTGATGCAGAACTCCGACAGGTTGTCGGAGGTGTAGCCTGCCCGTGTCTGAGACTCGCTGACACTGGCTGTGATGCGCACCACATTGTCGGCAGGATAAGAAATCTGCGACAACTCGTCCTCGTTCGAGCAACTGGCGAGCAACACCGTAACAAGGGCAGTGACTGTCAATATATGATGCTTCATATATTTTGAAATTATATTTAATTACTCCTGTGCTTCGCCACCGGTGATGGAAGAACCGTCCTGCCAGTCGTCGATGCTTACGGTGCCGAGCGTAATCTCATTGCGGCCTACGATAAGACCGACATTGGTGGTTTTGCCCTCTTCGAACTTGATGCCGTCAGCATCGGTGTTGGTGTAGGTGTAGTCCTTGCCGCCGATGGTGATGACGATGCTCTTCACGCCGGTCTGAGGAATGACGATGGAAGTGTACTTTGTGTTGGCTTCAGTCACCGGCAGTTCGATGTCGGCAGCGGCTGTAGTTGAGGCCGTGACTTTCCGGGTGAGGTAGTTTACAGTGGCTGTAGTGGCAGCGTTCTTGAGCGTGACTTTCTCCACGGCAGGAGTGCCGCCCCACTGGTTGCGGAACTGCAGACTGACCTTCAGCATTGCCATGACATGGTTGAAAGTGAGCGGTACGGGGTTGGTCTCTGACTTCAGACCTTTGACATTGACAGCCACAAGCAAGTCACTGGCCTCCTGGTCGGCAACATCAAACGCATAGTCGGCAGCGGTGAGGTCAGTCACACTGGTTGTGTTCTTCGGATACACGCCGATGAAGTAGTGGTCGTCGGTAGTGTTCTTCCACAGCATCTGCGGAGCAGCAGTCCATGTAGTTCCATCGAACGTGTTGACGGCAGCGTCCACCACACGGTCACTCACTTGTGGAGCAACGGCAGCGTCACCTGTCCATGCATAGATGCTGATTTGGTCACCGTTCTCGAAAGTCTGCGTGCCAGTGGTGGCATCGGTTGCCACACGGGT
>CAVHYP010000020.1:0-23556 GCA_963640465.1 Bacteroidaceae bacterium
ACACTCTCGTCGGGCACGAACATGAAGAGATGCTCTCCGTCGTACATTGCCATGCGGCGTGCTTGACTGCGAACACGGATTTTGTTGGATTGTTACTTCTTTGTGATGGTTGCCTTGCGAGTATTCACATCGAATGTCCCGAAGGATGTTTTCACTTTGTACACCCCATTCTTGGCGGAAACGAGTTTGGCTGTCATACCCTTAAAAGTGAAACTGCCGTCATCATTCTTGTTGATGGTGTGTCTGCCGAGTGGGGTGTTTACCACTACATGGTCTTTCGCTATCTCCACAATACCATAGGTGGTTCCCGATGGAGTGTCCTTCACTTTCTGTGCCACTTCCTTGGCTGTTGTCTGTACTTTGTCGTTGTTGTCAGCCTTTGCAAAACTTGCTGTGCTGGTTGCTGCAACCATCATCAGCGCAATCATTAGTTTCTTCATATTCGTCTTTGTTTTTAATGAGTTATGTCTTATTGACGGTGCAAAGGTACGTCGACTTTTTTGCTCGGAAAAACTTTTTGGACTGCGTTGTACAAGATGTGGGGTTTGTTGTATGAGTTGTGAGTTTGGACTATGGCTTTTCCGTATTTGCTTGACTATAACATGTAAATTGAGGATAACGCAAAAAAAAGAGGAATGTCATCACGACATTCCCCAGCTTGATTAACCACTAAACAAATCATTACCGTTTAGAAGTGGGTCATCACTTCTACAACTATCTTGTCGCGCTCTGACGTCTTTGGAATTCCGTCGTGTCGATAGAAGTATTTCTCGAAGTTGATGCGTATGTCTGAGATAAATGCTTTCACGATGCTGAATGTGGCTCCTGCTGTGAGTCTGCCGCGCTGATAGTCGTTGACTGTGAGTACGCCTTCGCTGTTCACTTCACCGTTGAGGTAGTGCTTGCCGTCGCTGTGATCCTGCATGTAGTCATAGCGTATGAGCGGTGTCACTTTCTGGAAGATGCATTTGCGGAGTGGAATGTCGTAGCCAATCATGCTGTTGAAGGCATTTACAGGATGGAACGAATCGTTCTGATAGTGCTTGTAGAGATATTCCACTTCTGCCAGGAATCCGTTTTTGTTGTATGACACTCCGCAGTCGTACATGTTGATGATGACATCCGACGGTTTGATTTTCTGTGTACTAACCTCAATCGTGAGTCCTATAGGCAGTTTCAGTTGTGCTTTGGCTGAGAAATTGACTTGCTGGGTCCAGTAGTCTTTCTGGCTGGTAAGTCCTGAACCGTTGAAGAGTCCTGCCTCCACGGTCAATGGCGCGCCAATATCGAAGGTGTAGCTTGCACAGAATCCCACGTCGCGCACGTTGCCCACTTGTTTTGCAAGGAAAGACCGGTTTGCAAAGAGTTGCTGATGGGGCGAACGGTGGGCATCGATGGTGAATGGCACACGCATCTGTCCAATGGTCAGTGCCAGTGTTTCCCATGGCTTGATGCGTGTGTAGGCATCGAGCATCTTTATCTGTCCTTCATCGCAGAGGTCGATTTCTGCCTTGTAGGAAATGGAGGAATTGATTGAACCGCTTACGTTTATTCGTGTTGTACGGACTTCAAAGCGGCTCTCGTTCTCTTCAGTCTGATATTCATACTTGCCGCGTATTGTTCCTCCGATTTTCATGTCCTGTGCTTCCATCTGTGTTGACAGACAAAGGCATAGAAGCAGTAGATAATTTCTTTTCATTTCTCGTCTAATGTTTTGCGGTGCAAAGGTGAGAAATGGATGTTATAATTGTGTTACAAAATGGTTAAGGTGATGTTGCAACGCAATTACAGCCCTATATTCACTGCTTTTTATCTGTGTTTTGCCGTATCTTGTCTGCGTCTTGTTGCATTTTATGCATCTTGCTGTTTGTTTGCTTCCATCAACTGACTGTATGTCTTTCTTCCTTTTGCATAGTATTGCCAGAGGATGGAGATGCCGGTGTGGTCGGGGAGTGAGGTGGCAGCCCGATTGGCTTGTATTTGTTCTCTGACTGGAGAAATTGATTTCTTCAGTTGGGAAAATATTTGATCTGCCTTGAACACTGCCTTCATGTTGGCTATGTCGCCTTTGGCAAGGAACTGCATGGCTGCTATGAAATCGAGCATCCGCCTTATGCGCAATACTGAGTTGACTTCGGACTGGGGCAGATTCTTGTAGAGCATCAGCAGGTTGTTGCGGAAGTTGAGGAAGGTCTTTCGTGCATTGCCTTGGTTGAGTGTTGCTCCGCCAAGATGGTATGCTGTGCTGGAGGTGACGCATACGAGTTGGTAACTCATGATGCGCATGCGCCAGCAGAGGTCAATCTCTTCCATGTGGGCAAAGAAACTGGCATCGAGCCCTCCAGCTTTCCAATAGACTTCTGCACGCACCATCATGGCTGCGCCAGTGGTCCACATGACGGGTACGATGTCATCGTATTGCCCGTTGTCTGTCTCCACAGTGTTGAATATTCTGCCACGGCAATAGGGGTAACCGTACTTGTCGATGAAACCGCCTGCAGCTCCTGCATATTCGAATGTGTGCACGGCTGAAGTGTCACCTTCCTTGAGCTTCAGCAACTTCGGTTGGCATGCAGCCACTTCTTTATGGCTGTCCATGTATTGCAGCATGGGAACGGTCCAATCCTTCTGCCGTATTTCCACATCGCTGTTGAGTAGTAGGTAGTACTCGGCTTCCACTTGCTTCAGTGCTTTGTTGTAGCCGTCGGCAAAGCCGTAGTTGCGGTCGAGACTGATTATGCGTATGCTGGGAAACTCGTTATGCAGCATATTGACTGAGTCGTCGGTCGAGGCATTGTCTGCCACGATGACTTCCACTCCGTCGTGTTGTGAGCACTTGATGACTGTGGGCAGATATTTGCGCATCATCGCTGCCCCATTCCAGTTGAGTATGACTATAGCAAGTTTGCACATAAAGCGTCGTTTGTTTGGTTGAATCCGTTGAGTTGCACTTCCACAATCTGGTTGTCCAGACTTGGGGTATTGGGCATTTCCACTCTTATATAATTGTCGGTGAAGCCGTTCATTGGCTTGTTGCGCCGTGATGTATGCTCCATGAGTACTTTGGCTGTCTGTCCAATGTGCTGCCGGTAGAACTCATGGATTTTCTCTTCAGAGAGTTTCAGCAGACGTTGTGTCCGCTCGTGTTTCTCCTCGGGACTGACCACATGCTTTATCTCCAGTGCTTTTGTTCCCGGACGTTCCGAGTAGGTGAACACGTGGAGTTGGGTGATGTCGAGGCTCTGGATGAAGTCGTAGGCACGTTCGAAGTATTCTTGTGTCTCTCCGCGAGTGCCGGTCATCACGTCGACTCCGATGAAGCAGTCGGGCATTAGGGTTTTGATACGTTCTATCTTGTGGCGGAAAAGTGCAGTGTCGTAGTGGCGGTGCATGAGTTTCAACACTTCGTCGCAACCGCTTTGCAACGGTATGTGGAAGTGGGGCATGAACGAGCGTGACTGTGCACAGAACTCTATAATCTCGTCGGTGAGGAGGTCGGGTTCGATGGATGAAATCCTGTAGCGCTCGATGCTTTCCACCTTGTCGAGTTCGCGGATGAGGTCGAGGAATGATTCTTTGGTGGTACGTCCGAAGTCACCGATGTTCACTCCGGTCAGCACAATTTCCTTTCCTCCCCTGAGTGCCACTCCGCGTGCCTGTTCCACGATGGATGCAATCGAACCGTTCCTGCTTCTGCCTCGTGCCATGGGGATGGTGCAGTAGGTGCAGAAGTAGTTGCAACCGTCCTGCACTTTGAGGAAGTAACGGGTGCGGTCGCCTCTTGAGCATGAAGGGAAGAACGAACGCTCGTTGCTGGCGGTGGTTTCTTCCGGCGATTTACCCTGGCTCATCATGTAGCACATTTGCGAGAGCAGTTCGCCACGGTATTGTGCTCCGACCACCAGACTTACTCCCGGTATGTCGCTTATGGTTTGTGGACTTAGTTGTGCATAGCAACCGGTCACTGCCACGAACGCACCTGGGTTTTCCTTTATTATCTTGTGGATGGCTTGCCTGCATTTGCTGTCTGCCTGTGAGGTAACGCTGCATGTGTTGACCACGCAGATGTCTGCAGTCTCCCCCTTCTGTGCTTTCCTCACTCCGTGCTCCATCAACATTTCGCCAAGGGTTGAGGTCTCGGCGAAATTGAGTTTGCATCCCAGTGTGAAGAATGCAGCTCTCTTTCCTTCCAGTATGCTGTAGTCAATCATTGCTTGCTGTTGTTTAAGTATTGGCGTGCACGTTCGATGAGTGTGTCCTTGCGTTTCATGACGTCAGCCATGTCCATCTCCACTCTCACATCGGGCGCGATGCCGAATTCAATCTGTTGTTTGTCTTTGTCTACATAGACCACTGCGCTGTATCTCACGCTCCATCCGCATGGGATTTCCTGGGTGAACGGCAGGCCTGATCCTCCGCCGGTGGTGTCGCCCAGTATGGTCACGTTGGGAACGCACTTCATCATCTTCACGAAGTCGTTGGTGGCTGAATAGCACTTGCGGTTGGTCAGTACCACTGTTTGCTTTTGCCATCTCGTGCCCTTTGCCGGTTCCAGATATTCTGCTTCGGGAGAGGAAAAATCGTTGTGTCCCTTGCCTGTCTTGTGGTAGGTGTAGCCTACGAGGATTTTCTCGTTGGTGAAATGGGATGCCAGCTTCTCTGCATTCGTCAGTTCTCCGCCTCCGTTTCCCCTCACGTCGACTATCAGTCCATTGCATGCCGACAGTAGTGATACCATGCTGCTTATGTTGCCGTCGCCCAGACCATCGCTGAAACTCTCGCATCTCACATAGCCTATGTTGTCATCCAGTACCTTGAATTTCAGACTTGATGCTATGTTGTAGTCGGTGCCGAGGTAACTGCGTGCAATGGAATCGTAGAAGTTCTCAGTATGTTCTTCCCAGAAACTCCAATTTCTGCCGAGGTCAAACGATGCACCGAGGTTTACGTGTCCGTCCTGCAGTTCGCCAATCATGTTGCAGCACACTTCAAAGAGTTGAACTGTCGTCATCTTGTCGTTGATTTTCTTCTTGTATCTCTCGTGCACTTCGTTCCAGTCCACTCCCAGTTGTTCTTTCTTGTAGTCGAAGAAGCAATATCTTTCGTCCAGCAGTTGCCACAGTGCTTCGAGATTGCCAGATGGAGTGTTTTCTGAAGGCAGTTCCTCCTTGACGCATCCTCCGAGAATGGCTGTCAGCAGCAGTGCAAATATGTATGCAGTTTTCTTCATTGTTTCCATTTGCTGTTGTTCCCGTTTTTAGAGTTCTATGCCGATAATGACCGAATGTGTGTAAGCATGATACCTGAGCTTGTTGTATTTCGTTTGGTAGAAATACCCGTTGTAGCCCAGATAGCAGTGCTTGTGTCTTACTGGAATGTCAAGCAGTGCCCGGCATGTGAGCGACGGAGTGTTGAAGGTGTGTGCCAGTACGCAGTTGTGGTCGTAGTGTCCTCGCGAAAATTCTTCGTAGTACGACTGCCCGAATTGTGGAGAATAGGCAATTCCCAGGACGGGGACATCGAATGAGAGTTCCATTGCGAATTGCTTCTCTCCTACATAAAAAGCGTAGGTGGCTGCAGCCGACAGATGAGCCATCAGCGAAGACTTTGCCTGAGCTGGATTGTTCCCGTTTCTTTCGTTGTATATGCAGCCCAACCGGGCCAGTCCCATTGGTCCAGCCTTGATTGTCCATTCGTCGGTCTTGATCAGTCTGAAGTGGTGGGCAAGTGCATACGACAGCCCGAAATCGTATTCGTCTACGTTCTTTGCTGGGTTTTGCACCACTCCGAAGAATAGGTTGGTGCGGTGCATCGTGTGGTCGTATTGTTTCTCGACAGTGATGTCGCTTCGTGTGCCTTTGTAGGAGTATGGCGACAGGTAGGTGTCGAGCACATCGTTACGTCCGATTCCCAGCAAAAGCTTTGTAGACGGCTCGTCGGCAGCCTCGCTCTGTGCCATTACGCACAGCGGGTTTCCCATCATTGCTATCAGTAGTGTTGCTAATACTCGATTCATTCTTAAAAGAGTGTCAGTTGTATTGGACCGTCGTTGTGTGGCGGGTTCTTCTTTTGATATTCCTCGTCCGACTCAGGTTCTTCGGTCTCTTTTTCTTGTTTTTTCTTTCTGTGAGACTTGTGGACTGACTCCGGCTTGTCCTTGGTTTCAGACTTTTTCTCAACCTCTGTTTTTTTGTCCTCGGGTTTATCTTCTTCCTTCAGTTCGTTTGCAAACATGTTCTCTTGGATTGGCGCTTTGGCTTGAGGATGTTCATGAACCTGTTCATGCTTATGCTCATTATTCTCTTCCCCAGAGTTTTTCTCGGAGTTTTCTTTAGCCTTGGCATTGTCCTCAGTCTCAGTGGATTCAGTGCTGTTCTTGGCTTCTACGGCCGTAGCGTTGCTCTCAGTCTCTGAAGTCTCATTGCCCGAATTTTCGCTGCCGTTGTTCTCTCCATCACTTGGATTGTTGTCGGTTCCCTCCTGCTCGTCTGGTTCGGTTGGTATTTCTTCCACAGTGTCCAGCTCGTATGGCGTGAGTCGTTTGCCTTTTGCCTTGAATCCTTTGACTGCAATATATTCCTCCACATCCAGTTCTTGTGGCCCGCGGAATGTGTCGGGCTCAGCGAAGGTCAGTGTCAGCCGTGGCTTTGCTGTGTCGGTGAGCAGTATGAGTTTTGAGTTGGTGTTGTCGCCAAGGAAGTTCTGCCGTTTCCTTGCTTCTTCCATGGTGAAGCGCTTGATGTATGGCAGGTTTTGGTTGTCTGCATCTCTCAGCACTGCAGTCCACACTTTGTTGCTGTCGTACTTCTCAATCACCATGATGTTTTGCTCGTAGTGATTGTTGATGTCGAAGTTGGTGGTGTAGAACTCTCCGTTGTCGAGCACCACCAGTATCTTTTCTTCGTTGAAGAACTCTCCGAGGTAGGTGCCGTGGCTTTCGTAGTTCAGTCGTTTCACATCTTCGTCGAACCAAATCTTGCGTCCTCCGAGTGTGCTGCCTCCATGTGATTTGAGTCCTATGCGCAGTGTGTCGTATTTGGTGAGCAGGTTGCCTCGTGCACTTCTTCCCTTGACTGCGATGTCCTTGAAGTCTTTGTCGAAGATGAGTTTTTTCAGTTTGGCTTGTGGCTTGAGGGTCACCTTCACAATCTCTGCTTCTCCGTTGGCATTGGCAGTGAAGTAGGTGACTCTCGACTTTGGCGTTCCCATAGTCAGGTCGTACTCGTGGTCGCGGCTCAGTGTCGGTATGTTGAAGCGCTTGATGTAGGTTGCTCCGCTCTGTCCGTCCTTGTAGCACACGTTGTAGATGGTGCGTGTGTCGTTTTTCTTGAACACTGCCACATGGATGATTTCGGTCTTCCTCTTTTCTTTCTTCGACTTTTCGGTTTCTCCCACGAATGTCTTGTCGGACACCTTTGTTGTCTTGTAGGTTCCGTCCTTGTAGAAGATGATGATATCGTCGATGTCGCTGCAGTTGCACACGAATTCGTCTTTCTTCAGGCTTGTACCCACAAATCCGTCGGTGCGGTTGATGTAGAGTTTCTGGTTGGCTTCGGCAACGGTTGCAGCCTGGATGGTGTCGAAGTTCCTTATCTCAGTCAGTCGCGGATGTTCGGGCCCGTATTTTGCCTGCAGGTATTTGAACCAGTTGGCAGTCACCTCAACAAGGTTCGCAAGGTCTTCTGCAATTTTCTTCAGCTCGTCCTTGATTTTCTGTATCAGTTCGTCTGCCTTGTCTTTGTTGAACTTGAGGATGCGTTGCATCTTTATCTCTAGCAGGTGGAGCAGGTCATCGCGTGTCACTTCTCTCACGAAGTCTTTCTTGAACGGTTCCAGTCGCTCGTCGATGTAGTTGAGTGCAGCATCGGTGTTCTCTGCATTTTCGAATGGCTTGCCTTTGTAGATGCGTTCCTCGATGAAAATTTTCTCCAGCGAACTGAAGAACAGTTGCTCCATGAGTTCGTCTCTGCGGATTTCCAGTTCTCTGCGGATGAGGAATTTGGTATAGTCCACAGACCTGCGTAGCACGTCGCTCACGGTAAGGAACTGTGGCATGCGGTTGTCGATGACGCAGCAGTTGGGGCTTATGCTTATCTCGCAGTCGGTGAAGGCATAGAGTGCGTCTATGGTCTTGTCGCTCGAGATGCCCGGCATCAGATGTACATGGATTTCCACGGTGGCAGCAGTGTTGTCGTCCACTTTCCTTGCCTTGATTTTGCCCTTGTCGATGGCTTTCAGTATTGAGTCGATAAGGGTGGTGGCAGTTTTGCCGTATGGGATTTCCTTGATGACAAGGGTCTTGTTGTCGAGTTTCTCTATCTTGGCTCTCACTCTCACCGAACCGCCTCTCTGCCCGTCGTTGTATTTCGACACATCGATTGAACCTCCCGTAAGGAAGTCGGGGAAGAGTTGGAATGGCTCGTTGTGCAGGTAGTGCACTGCGGCTTCGCAAATCTCGTTGAAGTTGTGTGGAAGGATTTTGGATGACAGACCTACGGCAATTCCTTCCACTCCCTGTGCCAGCAGTAGAGGAAATTTCACTGGCAAAGTGATTGGCTCTTTGTTTCTTCCGTCGTACGACATCTTCCATTCGGTGGTCTTTGGATTGAACACCACTTCATTTGCCAGTTTCGACAGTTTGGCTTCGATGTATCGGCTGGCAGCAGCATCGTCGCCGGTGAGAATGTTTCCCCAGTTTCCCTGGCAGTCGATGAGCAGCTCTTTTTGTCCCAGTTGCACCAGCGCGTCCTTGATTGAGGCATCTCCGTGGGGATGGAACTGCATCGTGTGTCCCACGATGTTTGCCACTTTGTTGTAGCGTCCATCGTCCATTCGTTTCATTGAATGGAGAATACGCCGCTGCACTGGCTTCAGTCCGTCCATGATGTGTGGGACGGCACGCTCCAGAATCACGTAACTTGCATAGTCCAGAAACCAGTTCTGGTACATGCCGCTCAAATGGTGGGTGATGCTGTCGGTCATCAGTGCCGGGTTGTAGTCACTGTGTGGAGCGCCAAAGTCGGTTACGTCGGAAACGTCAGATACGTCAGTCACCTCAGAATACTCAACTTCATCGGTTGCATCCTCAGCTGTTTCTTCTTCCGTTCCGTTCGTTTCATTTTTTTCCGAAGTCTCTTCTTCGTTCACGTCCGGTTCTTGCATTTCTCCGTTCTCAGTATTGTCTTTTCCTTCGTTCAGAAGTTCGTCGTCATCCTTTATTTCATCCATACAAATGCTATTTCGCACAAAGTTATCAAAAAAAAATGACTTTGAGAGGGTCAGTCGCGATATTTTTGTATTTTTGCAGAGTATAAATGTTTATGAATTATGAAATTGTTTCTGGTATATTCCATTCTGATGCTCTCTTTGACGGTAAATGCAAAGAAGAACGACAAAGACCTTTTCCCCGACGGCACGGAGATTCCGGCCTGGTTTCGCGACACCACTCATGTCGACTTGGCTCGGCTCGGGAAGCAATACAGGATTACGGATTATGGCATCCTTATGGACGGGCAAGTGTACACCGACAAGTTGCAGTCGCTTATCGACCGTATGGCAGCTGAGGGTGGGGGAGTGATGGTCGTTCCCTCCGGCACCTTCATCAGCGGTGCGCTCTTCTTCCGCCAGGGCACACATCTCTATCTCGAGAAAGGTGCAGTGCTGAAAGGATCTGACCGTATAAGCGATTTCCCTGTGATGACCACTCGCATTGAAGGCGAGACCTGCAAATATTTCCCTGCACTGGTCAATGCCGACGGACTCGACGGCTTCACCATCTCGGGCGAGGGTACGATTGACGGCAATGGCTTGCCCTACTGGAAACAGTTCTGGCTTCGCCGTTCGTGGAATCCGCAATGCACCAACAAGGACGAACAGCGTCCGCGACTTGTATACATCTCTAATTGCAAGAACGTGCAGATTGAGAACGTAAGTCTGCAGAACTCCCCGTTCTGGACCACTCATTATTATAAGTGTGAAAACGTGAAACTGCTGAACTTGCGCATCACGTCGCTCTACAAACCGGTGCGTGCTCCGTCAACCGATGCTATCGACATTGATGCCTGTCGCAATATGCTCGTGCGCGGTTGCTACATGTCGGTCGACGACGATGCAGTGGCACTCAAGGGTGGTAAAGGTCCGTGGGCAGACGACCCGGTCAAGATGCCCGAGAACGGAGGCAATGAAAACATCATCATCGAGGACTGCGTGTTCGGATTCTGTGCCAGTTGCGTCACTTGCGGCAGCGAGTCCATCTACGACCATAACATTGTGTTGCGCCGCATCAAAGTGGACGAGGCAACCAATCTCCTTTGGCTCAAGATGCGTCCCGATACACCGCAGCACTACGAATACATCACTGTGGAGGACATTACGGGCAATGCCAAGAACTTCCTCCTTGTGCGTCCCTGGACCCAGTTCTATGACTTGAAGGACCGTAAGGATACACCAATGTCGTACAGCAACAATATAGTGATGCGCCGCATCAATCTCGAGTGCAACACCTTCTTCAATGTCACTGCCAACGAAGAGCAATATCACCTCAAGGATTTCCTTTTCGAAGACTGCACGGTCAAGGCAAACAAAGAGAATTTCCATCCCGAATACATTGAGAATCTTACGGTGAAGAACGTGGTGGTCAACGGGAAGAAGTTGCAGTGACTTCTTCTGCATCTCATACAGGATTCCCTTTCCCCGTCATTGTCTGACGGTTTTCTTCCGCTTCTTTGTCAGAATGGTTTGCAACACTACGGAGAGCACGATGATTGCCACTCCGGCATAAAACGCGCCATTCAGTTCGCTCGTCTCTCCGAAGATAACCATTGCCAGGATTATCGAGTACACAGGCTCGAGATTGTTGCTGAGATTTACGGTGAACGCAGAGATGCTGCGCAGTGCTTGCAGCTGGAGTAAAAACGGAATGATGGTGAATACAGCTGCAAAAACCACAAGCAGGGCAATATCATTTTCCAACGGAATAATCTGCACGTCGGGCTGGACAAGTCCGTAGAGAGGAGTTGCAATCGACAGCGCAATGCCGCCGCACACCAGCTCGTAGAGCAGCATGGTGCTGCTGTCGTAGCCAGTGGAAGCCTCAACCCGTTTGTTCGACACGGCAAACAGTGCGTACATCAATGCTGCCACACCGCCGAGCGCAATGCCCAGCCGGTAGCGGTCGTCGAACCCGAATATCAGCACAATTCCCAACACTGACAGAACTCCCAGGCATAGTTCGCACAGAGATGCACGGTGGTGGTTGATGACCGGTTCCACGAGTGCAGTGAAGAAACCGTAGAGCGACACACATATGGCTCCGATTGACACATTTGCAGCCTTTATGCTTCCATAGAAGAAAACCCAGTGGACGGCCAACAATAGTCCGCAACCGCCAATCATCAGCAGATGGCGCAGGGGAATGCGACGCAACTTATGTGATGCACCCAACACAAGTGCCAGGATGATGGCAGACAGCACCACTCGCCACCACACCAGCGGCAGTTCCCTGATGCTTATCCATCTGCCGAACAAACTTGTTGCTCCTGCCAGCAGTACGCCGATGTGCAACCGTAGGAACGGATGCTTCGTGTCTCCACCAGCCATTCCTTCAGTAGCCTTTGTTCCCATCTGATTTCCGCTGCCCTTTGTTTGGTTCCAGCAGCTCATTGTCTGTTTTCCGCTGCTCGTTGTTTGTTCTGCGCTGCTCATTGTTTGGTTTCCGTTGCTTCCTGTTTGTATTTCGTTGTTTTTTATATACCTTATATATTATTGCAATTTTCAGACCTTGTGCAAGTACTTTTACTTATGGTCATGTGCCGGCCCTCATAGTATTGTGTGAACTTGGTCCAGGCATTTGCGTTTCGCAAATCGTTTGCAAAGTTACGAACAAAAAACGATTGGGCAATGCAGCAACATGTATTTACCCTTAATCGGACGTTTTGCTCCATATCACGGAACGCATATTCCTTGTTTTTACGTGTTCTTGTTTGGTGGAGAAATAAACTGGGATAGAAAATTCCAACTTTCAATTGGAAAATTTTTATAATTCGCTTGGAGTTTCAATGGAGATGCGTAAATTGCAGTTGTAAAGCTAAATACGACTCGTTTTGTTAATGGACTGAATATAGTTTGTTGATTTCGGATGCATGAAATCAGTGTCTGTTTGTGCACTCAGATTTTCCTGGTCAGAGAAATAATTTTTCCTGGTTAGGAAAATAATCGGGGGTGAATGAAGCCGAAAAAATAGCGGTGGATTTTTCCACCGCTACTGTATGCTGTTTTTAGTCTGTGATTGGCTTGTATTTCGGTACGAGAATCTTCATGATGCTCCATGCCAGCAGATAGGCTACGGCGCAGATGCAGAACATGATGAAATATCCGCCTTGCTTGCCTTCGAATCCGAAGAACTGGAAGCCGGCTCCCATCTGGTCGGTGGCAGTGAAGAGTTCGCCTGCACCTTTCTGTATGAAGTAAGATCCTACTCCGCCTGCCATTCCGCCGATGCCGGTGATGGTGGCAATGGCTTTCTTGGGGAACATGTCGCCGATGGTGGAGAACAGGTTGGCTGACCATGCCTGGTGTCCGGCGCCTGCCAGTCCGATGAGTATGGCTGGCCACCATGCTGAGTAGGTGCCGAGGGGCTGTGCGAAGAGTGCTACGAGCGGGAAGAAGGCGAAGATGAGCATTGCCAGCATTCGTCCGCTGTAGGGCTGCATGCCTTTCTTTTCAACGAATAGTTTGGGTAGGTAACCGCCGTAGATGGAGATGATGGTGACGATGGTGTAGAGCACTACGATGAGCAGGATGCCCATGGTTGACGAGCTCTTGTAGCCGAACTGGTCGGAGAAATATGCAGGTGCCCAGAAGAGGAAGAACCACCAGACGCCGTCGGTGAAGAGTTTGCCCACGATGAACGACCATGTCTGTCGGTAGGTGAAGCACTTGAGCAGTGAGATGCCTTTTCCTTCGTCAGCTTTGTCTTTGGACGGGGCTTCTGTCTCGGCTTCGTCTTGTTGAATGTATTCAAGCTCGGCTTTGTTGACAAACTTGTTTTTCTCGGGTTTCTGATAGAGCCACATCCAGAAGAACATCCAGAGGAATCCGAGTCCGCCGATGATGATGAATGCCATTTCCCATCCGTAGGCTTCGGCAAGCAGCGGGATACATGCCGGTGCGGCTAGTGCTCCGATGGATGCTCCGCTGTTGAAGATACTGGTGGAGAAGGCTCGGTCTTTCTTTGGATTGTATTCGGCTGTCACCTTGATGGCTGCTGGGAAGTTGCCTGCCTCGCCAAGTGCCAGAACGCAACGGCAGAAGAGGAATAGCCAGACGCTGGTGGAGGAGATGGCAAGTGCAAGTGCGCTGCCTGATTCCACTGCACGCATGGCTTCGATGGACTCCAGTCCCTCGATGTGCATTGTTGCCCATCCGCAGGCGGCATGGAGGCATGCTCCGGCGCTCCACACTCCGATGCTCCACAGGTAGCCTTTCTTGGTGCCCATCCAGTCGACGAACTTGCCGGCAAAGAGCATGCAGACGGCATAGATGAGGGAGAAGTAGGCTGTGATCGTTCCGTAGTCGTTGTCGTTCCAGTGGAACTCGGGAGCGATGAAGTCTTTCCATGTGAGCGAAAGGACCTGGCGGTCCATGTAGTTGACGGTTGTGGCAAAGAAAAGCATTGCGCACATCACCCAGCGAAACTGGGACATTTTGGTTGGATGAGTATTCATATTCTTAATACTAATTTTTGTTCAGCAAGCATTGTGCGGCAGCCTGTGTCTGCCGCATCACCGACAAAGTTACAAAAACTTTCAAATGGAAGCTTGTCTTGACGTAACTTTTTTGCGATTGATGCGTCATTTCTTGCTGTTTCAGTTGAAAATGATGACGCAACACTGCATTTTGTCATGCTAAATTTGGCTGTCTTGGAAGAAATGCCTAAATTTGTAGTGTGAAAGAAATATCATAACAACATTATATATAAATACGACAAATGGAAAGAGACAACGAAATCTTCTCTTTGATAAGACAAGAACATCAGCGCCAGTGGATGGGCATTGAGCTGATTGCTTCAGAAAACTACGTGAGTGACCAGGTTATGCAGGCCATGGGTTCATGCCTGACAAACAAGTATGCAGAGGGCTATCCGGGCAAGCGATACTATGGCGGGTGCGAGGTGGTGGACGTCATCGAGGAAGTTGCCATCAAGCGTGTGTGCAAGCTCTTCGGCGCTGAATATGCCAATGTGCAGCCCCACTCGGGAGCGCAGGCAAATGCAGCAGTGCTGCTGGCAGTGCTCAAACCGGGCGACACCTTCATGGGACTCAACCTTGAGCAGGGAGGACACCTCTCACACGGAAGCCACGTGAATACCAGTGGCATACTCTACAATCCGGTGGGCTACAACCTCAACCGCGAGACTTGCCGTGTGGACTACGACGAGATGGAGCAGCTGGCACTGCAGCACAAACCGAAACTTATCATCGGAGGAGGTTCGGCATACAGCCGTGAGTGGGACTATGCACGCATGCGCCAGATTGCCGACGAAGTGGGAGCGCTCCTGATGGTTGACATGGCTCACCCAGCAGGACTCATAGCAGCCGGACTTCTCGACAATCCATTGAAATATGCACACATCGTCACCTCAACCACCCACAAGACATTGCGCGGTCCACGCGGAGGTATCATCCTGATGGGCAAGGACTTTGAAAACCCATGGGGCTACACCACTCCGAAAGGACAGGTGAAGATGATGTCGCAGCTGCTCAATTCAGCCGTGTTCCCAGGACAGCAAGGCGGTCCGCTCGAACACGTGATTGCAGCCAAGGCAGTGGCATTCGGCGAAGCACTCCAGCCTGAATTCAAGACCTACCAGCAGCAGGTGAAGAAAAACGCCGTCACACTGGCACAGGCACTCATCGACAAGGGCTTCTACGTTTGCTCGGGTGGAACCGACAACCACAGCATGCTCGTTGACCTCCGTACCAAATATCCCGACCTCACTGGTAAAGTGGCAGAGAAAGCCCTCGTGGCAGCCGAAATCACAGCAAACAAAAACATGGTGCCGTTCGACACACGCAGCGCATTCCAGACTTCAGGAATCCGACTGGGAACCCCAGCCATCACCACACGCGGTGCGAAGGAAGACCTCATGCTGGAAATTGCCGACATGATTGAGACAGTGCTCAATGCACCTGAGGACGATGCAGTAATTGCACGTGTCCGCAGCCATGTCAACGAGTTGATGAAGGATTACCCGATTTTTGCATGGTAACAGAACGAAAACAAAACATATTAGGTAAAAACATTGCCGAGCTTCAGGACATGGTCTTGGAACTCGGCATGCCTAAATTTACTGCAAAGCAGATTGCACAGTGGGTGTACCAGAAAAACGTACACGACTTCGAGAGCATGACCAACATCTCCAAGCACCACCGTGAACTGCTGGCGGAAAACTGCTCAGTCGGCACATCTGCGCCCGTAGAGACACAGACATCGGCTGACGGCACAGTGAAATACCTCTTTCCGACCGAAGGAGGCAAGTATGTGGAAACAGTCTACATTCCTGAAAACGACCGGGCAACACTCTGCGTCTCCTCACAAGTGGGATGCAAGATGGGCTGCATGTTCTGTCAGACAGGCAGGCAGGGATTTGAGGGCAACCTCACCGTCACCGACATCCTCAACCAAATCTATTCCATCGACAAGCCCGAGACACTGACCAACATCGTGTTCATGGGCCAGGGCGAACCGCTCGACAACTACGACAGTCTGATGAAGGCAATAAGCATCATTACAGCCGACTTCGGATGGGCGTGGAGCCCGAAGAGAATCACGGTGTCAACGGTGGGACTGAAGAAAAACCTCGAGCGATTCCTCAAGGAGAGCGAATGTCACCTGGCAGTGAGCATGCACTTCCCAATCCACGAACAGCGACTGAGATACATGCCTGCAGAACACCAGTTCCCCATCGAGGAAGTGGTGGGTCTGCTCCGCAACTACGATTGGAGCCACCAGCGCCGGCTGTCGTTCGAATACACCATGTTCGACGGAGTGAACGACTCCATGCTCTTTGCAAAGGAAATCGTGCGCCTGCTTGCAGGGCTCGACTGCCGTGTGAACCTCATACGCTACCACCGCATTCCCGGACTGGATCTCAGCGAGTCGACACAAGTGAAGATGACTTCCTTCCGTGACTATCTGACCCGTCACGGAGTGTACACCACCATACGCACCTCGCGCGGACAAGACATCGATGCCGCCTGTGGGTTGCTTACAACCAAAAAAGAAAACCGGTAATTCACTAATATACATCACCTATACACAATGAGACTCTTCAGCAAATTCCATAGGGCAAGCCTCGATTCAGCCAAGGAAAACTGCATGGCAAGCCTTGAAAGAAAAAGCAGAAAGGCAACGGTCCGGCACCTGGCTGCCGTTGTCGTGTGTGTGGCAGTAGCGTACCTCATGGCATCCTGCTCAGCCAATCCCGATGTGCCACGGAAAAAACATCACCGGTCGTGGCTCACCCCAGTGTCGAGCGGAAACCCATACGAGGTGATGGTCGTGTGTGAAGACTCATTGTGGCAAGGCTATGCCGGAAGAGCCATACGTGAAGTGCTGGAGAAAGACGTGCCGATGCTGCCGCAATCCGAACCGATGTTCCACGTGAGCCACATCGTGCCAGCCAACTACAACCGCATAACCAACATCTTCCGCAACATCATCCACATAGAAGTGAGCAACCAGACCACAATGCCGCAAATCAAATATGAGCGCAACGTGTTCTCTGATCCACAACTCATAATCAACGTGAAAGGTCCCGATGGCAACAGCATCTCTACCTACATCACGGAACATACCCGACAACTCATTCAAAACCTCTCGGCAGAAGAAATCAACCGCAATGCGGCGCTGCTGGAGGAAAAATACAACATAGAGTTCTACCGCCAGTGCAAAAAGATGTTCGGATGCGAACTGTTCATCCCTAACGATCTGCTGAAAATGAAAGTGGGCGACAACTTTATCTGGGCATCCAACGACGGAATCTCCACCTCGCAGAGCATCTGCATCTACAGCTATCCCTACGTTTCGGAGAAAGTGTTCACACGGCATGCATACGTCGCACTGCGCGACACCTTCATGCGACGCAACATCCCAGGTGCCAACCCCGGACAGTACATGACCACCAACCACGACTACGTGCAGGTGAAAGCCATGAACGTGAGAGGACGCTACGTGTTTGAGGCAAGAGGACTGTGGCGCATGGAGAACGACATGATGGGCGGACCGTTCGTGTCACATTCCACAGTCGACACAGTGAACAACCAGGTGATAGTTGTGGAAGGCTTCGTGTATGCGCCCGACAAGATGAAGCGCACGATGATACGCAGACTTGAAGCAGCACTCTACACACTGCGCCTGCCAGAGGCTCAGGCTGTGAAAGACGAGAAAGGGAAGGTGGAGAACGCGATTCCCGAGAAGATTAAGTCTAAGAATGCAAATTCCGAGAAAGGAAAGGCTGAAGCAGCAGACAAGTCCTGACAATGAAGACTGAAGCGTAAAACAATGTTCAGACAGTGAAGACTGAGAAAGCAAACAAAGTAGAAAACAAATAGACTCAACAAGATATGCGAAAGATAAAAGTAGGAATAACCCACGGAGACATAAACGGAGTAGGCTATGAGGTGATACTTAAGACATTTGAAAACCCCGACATGTTCGAACTCTGTACACCTGTACTCTATGGTTCGCCCAAGATGGCAACATTCCACATGAAGGCACTAGAACTCACCACGAATTTCACCGTGAGAGACAGCGCAGAGAAAGCCGAGGACAATGTACTCAATATCGTCAACTGCTTTGGCGAGGAAGAAATAAAAATTGAGTTGGGCAAAGCTACTCCAGAAGCTGGCAATGCCGCACTTGTGGCACTCGAACAAGCTATCGATGACTATCGCAAAGGACTTATCGATGTGCTCGTCACTGCTCCAATCAATAAAAATACCATTCAGAGCGAGAAATTCCATTTCCCCGGACACACCGAGTACATAGAGCAGAAAGTTGGCGAAGGCAACAAAGCCCTCATGATTCTGATGAATGGTACAGTGAAAGTGGCACTGGCAACCACCCATCTGCCAATAAGCAAGGTGTCACCGGCAATCACCAAGGAGCTCATAGCAGAGAAACTCACAATCCTCGATCGCTCGCTCAAGCGCGACTTCCTTATCGACAACCCACGCATTGCAGTGCTGTCGCTCAATCCGCACTGCGGCGACGGAGGACTGATTGGCAGCGAAGAACAGGAGATAATTGCTCCGGTAATCAACGAATTGTTCAGCAAAGGCATACATTGCTTCGGACCCTATGCAAGCGATGGTTTCTTCGGCTCGGGCAATTACAACCAGTTCAATGCCATACTGGCAATGTACCACGATCAGGGACTTGCACCATTCAAGTTGCTGGCAATGAACGATGGGGTGAACTACACAGCCGGACTGCCCATCGTGCGCACTTCGCCCGACCATGGCACAGCCTACGACATAGCAGGCAAGGGACAGGCAGACGAAGAATCATTCCGCCATGCCATCTTTGCAGCACTTGACATTGTGCGCAACCGTGCTACATACGATGCAGCTCATGCTCATCCGCTGCGCAAACAGTATTATGACAAGCGCGATGACAGCGACAAACTGAAACTCGATCAGGTGACAGACGATGACGCACTATAGATATAAATAAGGTGTGGCTGAAGAAACGACAGCGAAACTGTAGAATAAACGTCAGCTGAGACTGTCGAAATGCTATAGAAAAAGTGGCAGTTGAAACTGTCGAATAAACGAGAATAGAATAAACAACAGCATACATTGAAGTCCAGAACAAGAAATATCTTCTTCCTCTTTGGCTTGGGTGCCATAGTGGTAATGATACTGACCTTCAAGGTTAGTTTCGTCGAGATGTGGAACAATCTCAGCCGTGCAGGCTACTGGTTGGTTGCCATATTGCTGTTGTGGATGGTGCTTTACTTGATGAACACATTCACGTGGCGCATCATCATCAAAGGAAGTGGCAAGTGCAAGGTCCCGTTCTGGAAACTCTATAAAGTAACGGTGACAGGCTTTGCGCTCAACTATGCCACACCAGCCGGACTGATGGGCGGAGAACCCTATAAAGTGATGGAACTCACACCCTACATCGGACGTGAGCGTGCCACTTCATCCGTTCTTCTGTTTGCCATGATGCACATCTTCTCACATTTTTGGTATTGGCTCACAGCTGTGGTGCTCTACGTGATTTTCATTCCGCTCGACACACAAATGGCCGTGATACTTCCGCTGGTGGCACTCTTTGCCATGTCAGGAATCTACCTCTTTGTGCGCGGCTACCGTCACGGAATGGTGGTGAAAATACTGAACTTGGTGGCAAAGATTCCAGGTTGCCGCAAGTGGGGACGCAGATTCATAGAACAGCACTCTGACGAACTGTGCACCATCGACAAGCAGATTGCGCAGTTGCAACAGCAGAAGAAAGCATGCTTCTTTGGCTCGTTCATGCTGGAGTACGTAGGCAGAGTAATGCAGTCGCTGGAGATTTTCTTTATGCTCAGACTCGTAAATGTGCAAGGGTCAATGCCACAACTCTTCATGTATTCACTGATGATTCTGTCGTTCACCTCACTTTTTGCCAACCTTCTCTTCTTTATGCCACTGCAGATAGGGGGCAGGGAAGGCGGATTTGCCATGTCGACGGTACAGATGAAGATGAGTGGGGTAGGTGGCGTGTTGCTCACTCTGAAAGAAGCAATGACCATCGCTGTGTTCATTTCCATCATAGTCAGGATACGCGAGCTGTTCTGGACAGCTGTGGGAATGTTGCTGATGAAGGTGGGGACGGACGTGAAGACAACGGACATGTGCCGAGGAGAAGACTCATGATGACGCAGATTTCCCGTAGAAACAGAGATTCTTTATATATAAGAAAGAAATAAACGAAAAGACTAGATATGAAATTTGCAATATTGGCTGCTGGAGAAGGTTCGAGACTGGCACAGGAGGGGGTGACGCTTCCCAAACCTCTCGTTCGGCTTAACGGAGAAGCAATGATTGACCGTCTTGTGCGCATATTCATTGACAATGGCGCTGACGAGATAGTAATCATCACCAACAACCTTACTCCACTCACCCAAGAGCATGTGCGCAGTATGCAGGCAGAAGGAAAACCTATTCGGATGGTAGTGAAGACCACTCCCAGTTCGATGCATAGCTTCTATGAGCTCTATCCCTATCTGGGAGAAGACAAATTTTGCCTCACAACTGTTGACACGATTTTCCGTGAAGACGAGTTCAAGTGCTATATAAACGAGTTCAAGCAGTCAGACTACGACGGAATGATGGCAGTGACCGATTTTGTTGACGACGAAAAACCACTTTACATTGCTACCGACAGCAAACTCAATATTACAGGTTTCCATGACACAAGGCAGGCAGATACTTCCTACATTTCGGGAGGAATATATTGCCTTGACTCCAAGTCGTTCATCACACTGAAGCGCTGCATTGAGGAAGGACAGTCGCGTATGCGCAATTTCCAGCGTCAGCTCGTGGCAGACGGTTTGCATCTGAAAGCCCATGTCTTTTCCAAGATACTCGACGTAGACCATGCCGATGACATTATAAAAGCAGAGGAATTCTTGAGATGAACATACTTTTCATATTCCGTGCTCCAGAGTTTTCCCCAAATATGGAGGACAAGGATGCACTCATACTGAAGTCAGTGGCAGAACGGGTAGAGAACTTGGGCTGCACAGTCCGTTTCATGAAGGAAACTGATTTGACTGAGACTCAGACTGATGTGCAGACAGTGTTCTCTATGGGGCGACGAGCAGAAACGCTCAAGATTCTGAAGCAAATGGAAGGACAGGGAGTGAGAGTGCTCAACAGTCCTGCATCGATTGACTTGTGCTGCAATAGGATGAAACTGGTTCAGCAGCTCAAAAAAGGGAACATTCCCATGCCGCAAACCATTGTAGCCAACCTTGATGAGGCTTTGCAAATCCTTGAACTGCCGTTCTGGATGAAACGTGGTGACGGTTATTCGCAGAATCCGCAAGACGTGGCTTTCATCACTGATGCGGCAGCTGCTGTTGACCAGGCGATATGGATGAAACAGCAAGGATACAAGACTGTTGTCAGTTCACGACATATCGATGGCGATTTGCTGAAGTTCTACGGTGTGTACAGTGAAGATAATCCGTTCTTCTATTGGTATTATGCTGCGGACGGACACAGTAAGTTCGGACTGGAAAAGAATAATGGCGCCAAACATGAATATGAATTCAATCAGAAACACTTGGCTGATATTTGCATGAGGGCTGCTGAAATTGCAAATCTAAGTGTTTATGGAGGCGACTGCATAGTAGACAGGAATGGAGAAATCTATCTGATAGACCTCAACGACTGGCCTAGCTTTTCAAAATGTGGGGAACAGGCTGCCGAAGCAATAAGCAGACTGGTCGATAATGTGTAAGTGTATGTTGCAATGATTAAAAAGCCGGTCTCGCAATAGATGTTAGAGATAACTCTTCAAGATAAAACCGGGATGATTCTCGTAAAATTATATAGAAGTAATTGATTTTTAGATACGAACATGTCAAATAAACAGAAAATACAATCAACACTGAAATCGTCAGACACAGAAGAATGGCTCGATGTGGTGTTTACCCGTCCCATCGGTTATCGGTGGGCAGTTTTGTTCAACCACTTCGATATCCATCCCAACGTGGTGACCGTCATTTCAATGATACTTGGTGCAATGTCCGCTCTGTTCTTCCTCCACTCGGCAGACACATCGCATGGCCTTGTGCTCAATATCGTTGGAGTCTTGTTGCTGATGCTTGCCAACTTCTACGACAGTGCCGACGGACAACTGGCACGAATGACAGGAAAGACCACCCGTTTGGGACGCATACTCGACGGTGCAGCCGGTGATGTGTGGTTCATCTGCATCTACTTTGCATTGACTTTCAGAATGTTCAACCAGGAAATTCCGTTCACGGACGGAACTACATGGCAATGGTGGGGCTTTGCTTTGTTTGCCGTTGCTGGTCTTTGTTGCCATGGAACTCAGTCGGGACTTGCCGACTACTACCGTCAGATTCATCTTTATTTTCTCAAGGGCAAGAGCAAGAGCGAACTCGACAACTATAAGCAACAGAAAGCAATCTACGAACAGACTCCATGGAAGGGCAACTTTTTGTGGAAATGTTTTCTCTTCTTCTATGTGAGATACACTAAGAAGCAGGAGTCACAGACTCCGCAGTTCCAGAAACTCATGCAAACGCTGCAGAGCAGGTTCGGAGGCGATATTCCTCAATCATTCCGCGATGCATTCAGAGAACAGAGTTTGCCTCTTATGAAATGGACAAATATCCTGACGTTCAATTGCCGCGCTATTGTGCTTTATATCAGTTCTTTGGCAGACGTTCCGTATGTCTATCCTTTGTTTGAAATCATTGTCATGTCAATAATCTATATCCACATGCGCTCTACCCACGAGCGTAATTGCAAAAACTTTACGGCAGATGTTGAGAAAGGAATCTATTAAAGGCATTATCTTCGACTATGGAGGTACGCTGGACACGAATAGTGTGCATTGGTCTGAAGTACTTTGGGATGCATATGTGAAAGAGAACATCCCTGTCAGCAAGCAACAGTTTCGTGACTGCTATGTCTTTGCTGAACGTGAACTGGCAAAGAACCCGCTCATTAAACCTGAACACAACTTCCTCGACCTCCTCAGGATAAAGACAGACATCGAGACCCAGTATCTTGTCGAAAACAAATTCTGGAAAACTCTGGAGGTAACCCGCCGGGCATCGCACGAGCATGTGGCGCTGAGATGCTACCAGCATGTGATTGAGGTAATGAAGGTAAGTCGTGAGGTGGTGAAGACACTGGCTGAAAAATATCCGTTGGTGCTGGTGAGCAACTTCTATGGCAACATCCACACCATCTTGAAGGACTTCGACATCGATTGTTTTCAAGAAGTGGTTGAATCATCGGTTGTAGGAGTGAGAAAGCCCGACCCGAAAATCTTCCAGCTGGGCATTGATGCTCTAGGTCTGCGTCCGGAGAATACGGTGGTCGTGGGTGACTCATTCTCCAAAGACATTGTCTCTGCCAGTTCGCTTGGTTGCCAAACAATTTGGATGAAAGGCAAAGGATGGGGCGATGAGGTTATCGATGAGTCACTGCCGTCGCTCATCCTTACAGATATTGCCGACTTGGTCACAGAAATAGGCTAATTATTCGCCCACTACGTGCTTATATGTGTTAAGAAGCAATGAAAATAAAGTGCAAGAGTCAGATTTTGAACTTTGGGTGATAACAGAAATTATTATTTTGTGTATCTTTGCGTTTGGCTATCCGATGGTAGCCTCGCTATATTCAATTCAACTATAGTATAAAACATTATAAAATAAAATGGCTAATTCAAATGTTAAACCTGCTGAAGGTAAGCTCGGCATTATGGTCGTTGGACTTGGTGCTGTAACTTCTACATTTA
>CAVHYP010000020.1:23566-39231 GCA_963640465.1 Bacteroidaceae bacterium
GGTGTGCTTATGGCACGTAAAGGCTTGGCAAAGCCTGTAGGTTCAATGGTAGAATACGATAAGATTCGTGTAGGTAAAGGCGCCGACAAGAAATATCTTCGCTATCGTGACATTGTTCCAATTTCTCAACTTAATGATATAGTGTTTGGTGCATGGGACGTGTATCCAGCGGATGCCTACAGAAGTGCCATGTATGCAGAAGTGTTGAAGGAAAAGGATATCGAACCAGTGAAGGACGAGCTCCAGAAGATTGTTCCAATGAAGGCTGCTTTCGACAAGAACTTTGCAAAGCGTCTTGATGGTGACAACATCATGGAAGGAAAGACTCGTTGGGAGATGATGGAACAAATCCGCGAGGATATCCGCAACTTCAAGAAGGCAAACGGGTGCGCACGTGCAGTTGTCGCTTGGGCTGCTTCCACTGAGATTTATGTTCCAGTCTACGAACCAGTTCATGGTTCTTTGGCTACTTTGGAGGCTGCAATGAAGGCTGATGACAAAGAACATATTGCTCCTTCAATGTGTTACGCTTATGCCGCTTTGTCAGAGGGTTGCCCATTCATCATGGGTGCACCTAACACAACAGTCGACATCCCGGCAATGTGGGAACTGGCAGAGAAAACAAAGATGCCAATCGCCGGCAAGGACTTTAAGACTGGCCAGACATTGGTGAAGAGCGGTTTCGCTCCAATCATCGGTACAAGATGCCTCGGCCTGAGCGGATGGTTCTCAACAAACATCCTTGGAAACAGAGACGGACTCGTTCTCGACGAACCAGCCAACTTCCGTACCAAGGAAGTCAGCAAGTTGTCAACACTTGAGTCTATACTCGTTGCCGACAAGCAACCAGACCTCTACAACGACTATTACCACAAGGTACGTATCAACTACTATCCTCCTCGCAACGACAACAAGGAAGGATGGGACAACATCGATATCTTCGGATGGATGGGTTATCCAATGCAGATCAAGATCAATTTCCTCTGTCGCGACTCCATCCTTGCTGCTCCACTGCTCCTCGACCTTTGTCTGTTGAGCGACTTGGCTGCACGTGCCGGACGCTACGGTATCCAGAGATTCCTCAGTTTCTATCTCAAGAGCCCTATGCATGACTACACAAAGAACGAGGTGCCAGTAAACCACCTCTTCCAACAGTATGTAATGCTGAAGAATGCACTCCGCGAAATTGGCGGATACGAAGCTGATGAGGAAATAGATTAATTTATACACTGAAAAACCCCTCTTCATCTTCCGGGTGTAGAGGGGCTTCTTTTTTTTATGATGAATAGAATTCTCAGTATTTTCTTTTTGTTCATTATGTCATTGTGCATGAATGCGCAGGTGACAGGTGTAGTCATTGACGCAAAAACACGTCAACCCCTCGACTATGTCAATGTCTATTATGAAGGACATAATGTTGGTGTGATGACCGATGGAGAGGGACGCTTTGAATTGAGGGAAGAACCGAAATGGACAAAACTGACTATAACTACTATGGGTTATCAAGCCCAGACGATAACACTTGTACCAGGAAAAAACAAAAACTTGAAGATTAGGCTTGTCAGTCAGCCACGTCAGATTGACAACATCACGATAAATGCCAAACGAGGCAAATACAGCAGAAAGAACAACCCTGCTGTGGAACTTATGCGAAAGGTGATTGACCACAAGAAATTCAATGACCTGCATGAAAAAGACTTTGTGAGTTACTCCAAATACGAGAAAATGGTGCTCTCACTCAATGAGTTCACGGAGAAAGTGTTTGAGGAAAAGGAAATGAAGCAGTTCGCCTTTCTCAAAGACCATGTGGAACGTTGCCCTGAGACAGGTAAACTGATTCTGCCGCTCACGGTGGACGAAACCATCTCTGAACTTATTTACAGAAAGAGTCCCAAGAGCGAGAAGACTATCATCAAGGCACAGAACAATACCGGAGTCAACGAACTCTTCAACACGGGCGACATCCTTACGACAATGATGAAGGATGTCTTCACCGATGTCGACATTTACCAGAACGAGTGTCGTCTGCTCCAATATCCGTTCAAGAGTCCTATTTCCTCCAGTGCCATATCTTTCTATCGATATTACATTCAGGACACTACATACATCGACAATGACCGGGTGATTGAAATCGGATTCCTTCCCAACAACCAGCAGGACTTTGGATTCTCGGGTCTCATTTACATAATGGACGATTCCACCTATCAGGTAAGGCGTGCAGAACTCCATATACCGAAGCGCAGCGACGTTAATTTCGTCGACAACATGATTATTTCCCAGGATTTCAAGAGTCTGCCTTCGGGTGAACGCGTGGTGGTGAGCAACGATATGCTGGTGGAAATAAATCTCTACTTGCGTAAGTTCATGGTGAAGCGTACCATACGCAACAAGGACTATTCATTTGAACCGATATCACCCAAGGTGTTCAAGCACATTAAAGGTGCAGTCTACAAGGAGGCAGATGCAGAGATGCAGGACGAGGAATATTGGAACCAGTATCGTGAAGTGGAACTCTCCAAGGGTGAGAGCGAGATGGGATCATTTCTGAGTCGCCTTCAGCAGATAAAAGGTTTCAAATACATCATTTTCGGATTGAAAGCATTGATAGAGAACTTCGTGGAGACAGGTGATTCCGTACATCCTAATTACGTGGATATAGGTCCTGTCAACACCATCATCTCCGGAAACCACTACGACAATCTCCGTTTCCGTCTGTCTGCCCTCACCAATGCCAACCTCTGTCCGCATTTCTTTGCCAGCGGCTATGTGGCTTATGGAACTGCGACACACAACGTGTATGGCAAGGGACAACTGACTTATTCATTCAATAAGAAAGCCTATTTGCCGCGTGAATTCCCTGTACACAATCTGTCGGTCTCTTATCTCAACGATGTTGTGAGTCCGTTCGACAAGTTTGTGCCTACCGACAAGGACAATATGTTCCTCTCGCTGAAGACCAGCAGTGTGGACCAATACAACCATACGAAGGAAGTGAAGGTGGACTATGAACGAGAGTATGAGAATGGATTCCGCTACAACCTCACCTACACTCACACCGACAATAAGGCTGTTGATGCTTTGTTCTATCAGCCTTTGGATGGGGTGGGGACACCATCGGCTGATGCAAGCAAGTATCTGAGAAAGATGACTACCAGCGAGTTCAAGGCTAAGATTTCTTTTGAACCGGGTGCTTCATACATCAATACCAAGCAGCGTCGTGTGAAAATCAATCTTGATGCGCCTATCGTTACAGTCTCACACACGATAGGTCTCAACAATTTCCTTGGTGGACAGTACGAGTACAACGTCACGGAAGCAGGAATCTACAAACGCATCTGGATGCCGAGCAACTGGGGAAAGATGGATTTCGATATCAAGGCAGGCATTCAGTGGAACATCGTTCCGTTCCCGCTGCTTATCCATCCTGCTGCCAACCAGTCGTACATTCTCGAGGACTATACGTTCTCTTTGATTAACAACCTCGAGTTCCTCAACGATAGGTACGTCACTCTTATGTATCAGTGGGACCTCAATGGAAAGATATTCAACCGCATTCCGTTGCTTAAAAAACTGAAGTGGCGCGAGATGATAGGTGTCAATGTGCTGTGGGGTACACTGACCGATAAAAACAACCCGGCTTCAAGCGGTTACTCCGACAACAGGCTCTTCTATTTCCCCGGACATTTCAAAACCGACGGAACATATGAGAGCAACACCGTCGTGATGGACAAGAAAACCCCATACATAGAGTTGCGTTTGGGTATCCACAACATATTCAAGTTGCTGCATGTGGAATATGTGCGACGACTAACGTACTTGGATGACCCCGATATCAACAAGTGGGGCATACGTGGAATGGTGAGAGTCACATTCTGATTTGCTGATGTTTAATTCAATAATACAAGTGCTATGCAAGTGTCTTCGAAACAATTTCTGCAGAGGATTTTCGTGATGGCTGTTGTGTTTGCCGTCTCATGCTTTGTTGGTGTTTATGCCCAGAACAAAAAGGATGCCGACAAGAATAAAAAGCCGACAGAGGGAGTCAACGTGAGCAAAATAATGAAGGAAGCGCGTGCTGCTGTGAAGTCCTCCAATTTTGCCCAGGCGGAATCCGTACTTGAAAAGGCGATGAACTCCTCCGATGAAGCAAAGAACGATGCTTCACTCCATTTCATGCTTATGAACGTAGAGCATGGACTGGTTGATGCCGAGAACCGCAAGATCTATCTGAAGAACAATCCAGATACGGCAAAATATTTCTCTTATATATATAAGGTGTATAAATACGGATTGTCGTGTGACAGTCTCGACCGCTTGCCCGACCGCAAGGGAAAGGTGCGTCCACACTATTCATCCAGCATTTCCTCACGTCTGCTGTTCTATCGCAACAATGTCAAGAGTGCTGGCAAGTACTTCTACAAGAAGGGCAAGTATTCCGATGCCTACAAGTATTTCGACCTCTACCTCGGAACTATGCACAATCCGCTTATTTGTGATGTGAAAGATGCAAAGCCTGATGCCGATAGCCTCGATATAATGCGTTTGGCAGTCTATTCCGCCTATAATTCTTCAGCGTACTCCAATGTGAAGAAATATATCTCGGATGTAATGACAGACACCATTTCGTACACCACTTTCTGCCAGATCGGAAGCAAAACCTCGTTTGCTATGGGCGACACTCTTGAAGCAATCACCTATCTGAACAAAGGATGGAAGGCAGACCCGTCACGCGAATATTTCTACATCACGCTCGTTGAATGTCAGATTGACCGCAAGCAGTACAACCAGGCTTACACAACGGTCTGCACCCAACTCGACAGAACACCGCAGAACCGTCGTCTGTGGTACATCAAGGGAAAATGCCTGCAGTGCATGGACAGCCTTGATTCGGCAATTGCCAGCTATGAGCGTGCTGTTGCCATTCAGAGCGACGACACCTTGTCCTACAGCAGTATGGGCGACATCTATGTCATCAAGGCACAGCAAACCTACCACGCAAACAACTTCAAAGCAGGCACAAGTTCCTACTCACAGTTGAAGACGCAGGAAACCGCTTTCTACAAGAAGGCACTCGACAATTATGAGAAAGCAATGTCGTTTGCTCCCAACAATCCAAGCCTTTGGTATGAGGGATTGCGTGAAGTCTACTTTAAGTTGAATATGGGAAAGCAACTCAACAAACTTGAGAAGGAGAAATAACCGAAAACTCTCTCGAAATACGCCCAAGGACTTGACAAGGAGAAAATAAAGAATGTGTATGACCACGTTTCAGTTTTCTTGGGTCAGGAGAACAAGAAATTTCAAATCAGCAAGATTTCACATGGAGCAAGAAATCAGGAATACATCGGGACTGTGGAGTGTCTGCGCGATGCAGGCATCATAAATGTTTGCTATTGTCTTGCACAAGTGTCACTCCCTCTGAAAGGCAACTACGATCCGAAATCCTATAAACTCTATTATAAAGATACAGGCTTGCTCGTTGCTTCGCTTGATGAAGAGTCGCAGGAGGATATGCGGGTGAACAGGAACTACGGCACATATAAAGGTACAATTTATGGGAATGTGGTGGGTGATATGTTGGTCAAACAAGGTTATGACCTCTATTTCTATAGGAATGACAAATCTACTATGGGGATGGATTTCTTTATTCGTGATGTCCAATCTCTTATCCCCATTGAAGTGAAGGCTACAGATAATGCCACCAGATCGCTTGTCAGGTTGACTTCGCAAGACGGCAGGTTCCCGGATATCCGATATGGCATCAAACTGTGTAACAAAAACATTGGTTTCAATGGCCATTTCTATACATTTCCCTATTTCCTTACATTCTTGTTGAAGAAATTTGTTGGAAATGCAACTGAAAGTCCTTGACATTCACGTCTTTACTGGCGGCATTCGGCGTAGACGCTCCTCTTGCTTCTGTGTCAATGCACATTGAGCGCATCCAGTGCTTTCGTATATCTCCGTGCATTTGCCATGTGCTCGGGGTAAGTCTCGGCAAAGTTGTGCGATCCTGAGAAATCTTCTTTTGCACACATATAGAGGTAGTCGTTGTGCTCATAATTCAGCACCGCATCGATGCCTGCAATGGAGGGAATGCGGATGGGGCCCGGTGGCAGTCCATGCTCCTTGTATGTGTTGTAAGGTGAGTCGGTCTCGAGCATCTTGCCGCCCACACGCTTGATGCTGAAGTCACCGATGGCAAAAATTACCGTCGGGTCGCTCTGCAGCAGCAGACCGCGTTTCATACGGTTGATGTAAAGTCCAGCTATTCGTGCTTTCTCGCTGTTGTCTGCTGTTTCGCTGTCCACGATGCTTGCCAGCGTCACCACCTCGTCTTCCGTCAGCCCGGCTTCGGCAGCCTTTGCCTTCCGTTCCTTTGTCCAGAACGCCTTGTTCTCCTTGTCCAGCCGTTGTATCAGTTTTTCGGGCTCCGTTTCCCAATACACCTCATACGTGTTGGGAATGAATAGGGCAGGGAATGTCTCGCGTGTACGCCCCACAGCCTTCCATGTGGCAGAGTCGCTGAACACTTGCGTCAGGGTGGTGCTGTCCACCATCAGTTGTGATGCAAGCCGTCCAGCCAACTGGTCGGTGGTGCGCACCGACGGCAGGACGAGTTCCACTGGTACCGACGCATGCCCCATCAGACTACGGAAGATCGTCAGGGTAGACCGCTTTGCCGACAGCTCGTAGCGTCCCGGTTGGATATGCTTGCCATAGCCGGTAAGGGCCGACATCATGTTGAATGCAAATATTGATATGCCTGCATCTGCCTTTTCCATCTTGGTCCTCACACTGTCGCTGTTGTCGTCATTGTCAACATACAGATAAGTTGTCTGGCTGCACGACAATGGTTTGAGAAACTCATACAGAGTCAGGGACACAATCGAGACAAGAACTATTAAACTTGAGGCTAAAATACACTTTTTCCTGTTGGAACTTTTGCCCATTGCAATTATTTTCTTAAATTTGTCGGCAAAGATAAATAAAAATCACGATAGAAAATAAGAAAACAGTATGAAATCAATCGAATTGGTCTTGGCTTTGGCATTATCACTGCCAATGTCGGCACAGAAGGAAGCATCGGTCACACTGAAAACCAAGGATGCGAAGGAAGTTATCAACAAGGAGATCTACGGACAGTTTGCCGAACATCTGGGCACCTGCATCTACGGTGGTCTGTGGGTAGGCAAAGACTCCAAAATTCCGAACACACAAGGCTACCGCAACGATGTGCTCCAGGCACTGAAGGACATCAAGGTGCCGGTGATGCGCTGGCCGGGCGGATGCTTTGCCGACGAATACCACTGGATGGACGGCATCGGACCTCAGGAAAATCGTCCGCGCATGGTCAACAACAACTGGGGAGGAACAGTGGAGGACAACAGCTTCGGCACTCATGAATTCCTCAATCTCTGCGAACTGCTCGGTTGCGAACCCTATGTCAGCATGAACGTGGGCAGCGGAAGTGTGGAGGAAACAGCAAAATGGGTGGAATACATGACTGCCAAAGACGGACCGATGGCAAAGCTCAGAAAGCAGAACGGACGTGAGGAGCCTTGGAAAGTGAAATACATCGGAGTGGGCAACGAAAGCTGGGGTTGTGGCGGAAGCATGCGCCCGGAATACTATGCCGACCTCTACCGTCGCTACCAGACCTACTGCCGTGAATACAACGGCAACAGACTCTACAAGATTGCATCCGGTGCCAGCGACTACGACCTCGGCTGGACCGAGACACTCATGAAGCAGGTGGGCAGCCGCATGAAAGGACTCTCACTCCACTACTACACATGCTACACATGGGGCGGAAGCAAAGGCAGTGCCACCAATTTCGACGACAACCAATACTATTGGGCAGTTGCCAAGTGCGGTGTCGGCATCGAAGAGATACTCAAGAATCATATCGGTGTCATGGACAAGTACGACCCACGCAACCATGTCGACCTTCTTGTTGACGAATGGGGTACATGGTGGGACGAAGAGCCAGGCAGTGTCAAGGGACATCTCTACCAGCAGAACACCATGCGTGATGCTATGGTAGCAGCCTTCTCCCTCAACGTGTTCCATCAGTACACCAAGCGCATCAAGATGTGCAACATCGCCCAGGTGGCAAACGTGCTCCAGAGCATGGTGCTGACAAAAGACGACAAGATGGTGCTCACACCAACCTACTATGTGTTCAAGATGTATGTGCCCAACATGGACGCAGTGAACATCCCGATTGATGTGCAGAGCGAGACATTCCAGGCAGAGGACGAGCGCAACAATAGTCAGAAGCGCACATCCAACTACGTCAGCGCTTCAGCATCGAAGATGAGCGACGGCACCATCAACATCAACCTCGCCAATGCCGACCTGAAGAACGGAGTGAAGGTGAAAGTCAGTCTCGACGGAATATCAGGCAAAGTGCAGAATGCACAGATACTTGCATCCGACAACATCAAGGACCACAACACCTTTGAGAACCCCAACAAAGTAGTTGTACGCGAATTCAAAAAAGCAAAGATTTCCGGCAACACCCTCACGGTCGACATGCCAGCCGCATCCATCATCTGCCTGCAGGTGAAAGCAGCCAATGCCGGTAAGTAACGGAAAAGAGGCTATGAAGTGGTGAACCGGTAAAAGACTCTGCAGCATGAAAGAGATAAAACCGTGGGAGGTCATTTCCTCCGAATACATCATCCGCCGTCCGCCTTGGATGACAGCACGCCAGGATACACTGCGCATGCCCAATGGCCGCATCGTTCCAGCCTATTACGTGCTCGAATACCCCGAGTGGGTCAACATCATTGCCATCACCAAGACGGGCGAGTTCATCCTCGTGCGGCAATATCGTCATGCACTGGGGATAGTGGAATACGAACTGTGTGCCGGTACCATGGAACCCAGCGAAACCGATCCGATGGCAGCCGCCAAGCGCGAGCTTCTTGAGGAGACCGGTTATGCCGGAGGCGAGTGGACGCCATTCACCACACTGTCCGCCAACCCCACATCCATGACCAATCTCAACCACACCTTCATAGCCAAAGGCGTGGAAAAAGTGTCCGACCAGCATCTCGACTCCACCGAGGATATCTCCGTCCATCTCTTCACTTCCGCCCAACTGATTGACCTCCTGAAGTCCGACGAGATGAAGCAATCCTTGATGGTTGCCCCGCTGTGGCGGTACATCGCCGAAAACCACATGCTGTGAGCTGGAAAGCTCTTGCAGACATCGCTGCATAAGAAACAAGAACCACAAAACTCCCGAGACATGAAGGCTTGGGGTTTTGTGGTTTTGTGTTTTTTGCGTCCCACTTATTAAGTGCATGTTGCAATTGGGGCTTCTGATGTGGCTTTTGTCTTTTATTTAATGTGTCGTGGCTGAAAAATGCGGGAATCAGGGTATTCCGTTGCGGATTATTTCGTACCTTTGTGCGATGAATGAAACAGATAGAATTATAAAATAAATTAGTTAACACATTTATGGCGAATGTAATTAAATTATGCAAGGGCCTGGATATCAATCTTTCCGGAAAAGCCGCTGCTGAGGTTACTGTCGCAAAGACATCAGGGGTCTACGGACTGGTCCCTGATTCTTTTGGTGGCATCAAACCAAAGGTTGTGGTGAAGGAAGGCAACACTGTCAAGGCCGGCGATGCTTTGTTTGTCGACAAACAGCATCCAGAGGTGAAATTCGCTTCTCCAGTTAGCGGCAAAGTGACACTGGTTGAGAGAGGTGATTATCGCAAAGTTTTAAGCATTCAAGTCGAGCCTGATGCCAAGCAGGTGTATGCCGAGTTTGGCAAGGGTGTACCTTCAGACGGCAAGAAAGTGTTGGACGAACTGCTCGAGAGCGGTCTGTTCGGCTATTTCCTCCAGCGTCCTTATGCTGTGACAGCCTGTCCGCAGGACACACCGAAGGGAATCTTCGTATCCGGATTCTCCGACATGCCGCTTGCTGCAGACTTTGAGTATGTTGTCAAGGACCAGATGAATGATTTCCAGACTGGTATCGACGCTCTCTCGAAGATTGCCAAAGTATGGCTCGGAGTGAAACCGGGCAGCGTGCTCGAGAACGTGAAGAATGCTGAGGTAACAGTTTTCAAGGGCAAATGTCCGGCTGGCAATGTGGGAGTACAGATCAACCACCTTTCACCGGTGAACAAAGGCGAGATTGTCTGGACACTCGGTGCCGAGGAAGTGCTTTTCGTAGGACGTCTGTTCAACACTGGAAAGCTCGACCTTACACGCACACTGGCAGTAGCCGGAAGCGAAATCAAGGCTCCGAAGTATGTGAAAGCACTGGTGGGCGCAAAACTCAGCGACATCCTTGCCGACAATGTGAAGGGTGACAAGAAAGTGCGCATCATCGACGGCAACCCGCTTACCGGTTCAAAGTCAAGCGCCGACGCATTCCTTGGTGCACACACCACAGAAGTCACAGTCATTCCCGAAGGAGATGATGTCAACGAACTTCTCGGCTGGATTGCACCGCGCCTGAACGAGTTCTCAGTGAGCCGTTCATACTTCTCATGGCTGCAGCCAAAGAGCAAGGAATACACACTCGATGCACGTATCAAGGGCGGACACCGCCACATGATTTTCAGCGGCGAATACGATTCAGTGTTCCCGATGGACATCTATCCGGAGCAACTCGTCAAGGCCATCATTGCAGGCGACATCGACCGCATGGAAGCACTTGGAATCTATGAGGTTGCACCCGAAGACTTTGCTGTTGCAGAGTTCGTAGATAGTAGTAAAGTAGAACTTCAGCGCATTGTCAGAGAAGGACTTGACATGCTGCGTAAAGAAAACGCATAAGCACTATGGCATTTATAAAGAACATATTAGACAAGATGAAGCCTACCTTCTCAGAAGGAGGTAAGCTAAGCGCTTTTGGTTCGCTCTTTGAGGCTGCAGAGACATTCTTCTACGTGCCGAGCGAGACAGCCAAAGTTCATGGTGCACAGATTCACGACGCCATCGACTCCAAGCGTTCTATTTTCTTTGTAGTAATCGCTCTTCTTCCGGCACTCCTTTTTGGAATGTACAACATCGGCTATCAGCACAGCATCGCTATCAATGCCGCTGACAGCACCGTTTGGTGCAACTTCCTCTACGGACTTGCCACACTGCTCCCGAAAATCGTAGTTTCCTACGTCGTAGGTCTCGGCATCGAGATAGCAGTGGCACAGTGGAAGAAAGAAGAAGTACACGAAGGATTCTTCGTAACAGGAATCCTCATCCCGATGATCGTTCCAGTAAACTGTCCGCTCTGGATCCTTGCCATCGCAACAGCCTTCGCAGTAATCTTTGCAAAGGAAGTGTTCGGCGGTACAGGCATGAACATCTTCAACCCCGCACTCGTAACCCGTGCATTCCTCTTCTTTGCATATCCGGCAATGATGTCAGGCGACAAAGTATGGGTCAACGAGAACTACATGGACTGTATCAACGGAACAATCGACGGCTACAGCTGCGCCACTCCACTCGGACAACTCGCAGCAGGCGAACCCGTTTCCTACAGCGCACTTGACACCGTCATCGGAACCATTCCGGGTTCAGTGGGCGAGACCTCATTCATCGCCATCCTCATCGGTGCAGCCATCCTCATCTGGGCAGGCATAGCAAGCTGGAAAATCATCGTTTCAGTATTTGCAGGAGGAGCCATCATGGCATACTTCATGAACTTCGGCAATGCCGAGGCACTCAACTTCCAGTGGTGGGAACAGCTCACAGTCGGCGGTTTCGCATTCGGTGCCGTGTTCATGGCAACCGACCCAGTCACCAGCTGCCGTACAGAAAGCGGAAAGTGGATCTACGGATTCCTGATAGGTGCAATGACCATCATCATCCGTATCTACAACCCCGGCTATCCAGAAGGAATGATGCTCGCAATACTTCTCATGAACGTATTCGCACCGCTGATCGACTATTGCTTTGTATCAAGTAACATTTCAAAGCGCGCCAAACGTGCTATTAAAAAATAATAAGGAGGAACAGAACAATGGCAAAATTGAATACTAACAGCAATGCATACACAATCGTGTATTCAACAGTACTTGTTGTAATCGTCGCGTTCCTTCTTGCATTCGTCGCTTCTTCACTCAAGGAAACACAGGACAAGAACGAAAAGCGCGACACCAAGTCACAGATACTTGCAGCGCTCAACATCCGCGACATCCAGAACGAAGAAGTAGATGCAAAATACGCAGAAGTCATCAAGGAAGGCGTAGGCGTGGACAATGCAGCCGAGCCCTACTTCAGCGCCAAGAACGTAGGCGAAGACGCAAGCCCTTACCTCGTTGCAGAAATCGACGGACAGAAGAAAACCATCATCCCAGTCAAGGGAGCCGGACTCTGGGGCGGACTCTGGGGCTATGTGGCAGTCAACGAAGACGGCAAGACCATCTTCGGATGCTTCTTCAACCACGAGTCAGAAACAGCCGGACTTGGTGCACGCATCAAGGAACAGTGGTTCCAGGACCTCTTCAGCGGCAAGACCATCTACAGCGAAAACGGTGAAGTGAACCTCGGAGTCTACAAGAAAGGCAAAGCCCCTGCAGGAGTAGAGGCAGTAGACGCAGTCACCGGTGCCACCCTCACCTGCAACGGAGTGAACGAGATGCTCAATAAAGGCTTTGAGAAATACTCCCAAGTCCTTCAGGGTTCAGCCCCTGCAGATGCAGACCAGATACCGGCAGTCGAAGACTACGAGAATATAAATGAAGAAAATACAGTAGACCAACCAATAGAAGAGGAGAACTAGAATATGAGTTTATTTTCAAAAGAGAATGGTGCCATATTCACTGGCCCACTCAACATGAACAACCCTATTGCGGTGCAGGTGCTCGGCATCTGTTCAGCCCTGGCTGTCACCTCACAGCTCAAGCCAGCCATCGTGATGGGACTGTCTGTTGCAGTTATCACAGCGTTCTCAAATGTGATTATATCATTAATCCGCAAGACCATACCAAACCGCATACGAATCATCGTACAGCTCGTGGTAGTGGCAGCCCTTGTGACCATCGTGAGCAACATACTGAAAGCCTACGTCTACGATGTGAGCGTTCAGCTCAGCGTTTACGTAGGACTCATCATCACCAACTGCATCCTCATGGGACGACTCGAAGCATTCGCCATGCAGAACGGACCGTGGGAGAGCTTCCTCGATGGTCTGGGCAACGGACTCGGCTATGCCTTCGTGCTTGTAGTCGTAGGCTTCGTGCGTGAAATCCTCGGATTCGGCACCCTGCTCGGCTTCAGCATCATCCCACAGAGTGCATACATGGAGAACGGCGGACTCTACCTCAACAACGGAATGATGACCATGCCAGCCATGGCACTCATCCTGTTGGCTTGCTTCATCTGGGCACACCGCGCCATCAACAAAGAAGAAAAGAAAAAGTAAAACATACCTTTAACAAGAAAAGAAAAATATGGAACATTTCATTAGTTTGTTTGTCCGTTCAATCTTTGTGGACAACATGATATTTGCCTTCTTCCTGGGTATGTGCTCTTATCTTGCAGTATCTAAGACAGTGAAGACATCCCTCGGACTCGGACTTGCAGTGACCTTCGTCCTGCTCATCACCGTGCCCGTAGACTACCTGCTCCAGACCAAAGTCCTTGCCGACGGAGCACTTGCCGACGGAGTCGACCTCACCTTCCTTGCATTCATACTCTTCATCGCAGTCATAGCCGGAATCACCCAGCTCGTAGAGATGGTCGTAGAGCGCTTCTCCCCCTCCCTCTATTCAGCCCTCGGAATCTTCCTTCCGCTGATAGCCGTCAACTGCGCCATCATGGGTGCATCACTCTTCATGCAGCAGCGCATCCTTCTCGACCCAGCCACATCCACACAAGCCATCAGCGGAGTAGGCGACTGCATCGCCTATGCCCTCGGTTCCGGAATCGGCTGGACCATGGCAATCGTCTGCCTTGCAGCAATACGCGAGAAGATGGCATACTCCGACGTGCCCAAACCACTTCAGGGACTTGGCATCACATTCATCACCGTAGGACTGATGGCAATGGCATTTATGTGTTTCTCAGGTCTTAAACTCTAAAAGAAAGGACATATCACATGGATATCAAATTTATAGCATACAGCATCGGGGTATTCTTGGTAATCGTACTCGTACTGGTTATCATCCTGCTCATAGCAAAGAAATACCTCTCACCAAGCGGCAAAGTCACAGTCACCATCAACGGCAAGACCAAACTGTCAGTCGACCAAGGCTCAAGCCTCCTCTCCACACTTGCAGTCAACAATGTCTATCTTCCTTCAGCCTGCGGCGGTAAAGGATCGTGCGGACAGTGCAAGTGCCAAATCACAGAAGGCGGAGGCGAAATCCTCGATTCAGAGAAAGGCCACTTCACACGCAAGCAGATAAAAGAAGGCTACCGACTCGGCTGCCAGGCAAAAGTGAAAGGCGACCTCTCAATCAAAGTGCCCGAGTCAGTACTCGGAGTCAAAGAATGGGAGTGCACAGTCATCAGCAACAAAAACGTGGCATCATTCATCAAAGAGTTCAAAGTCGCATTGCCTCCAGGCGAGCACATGGACTTCGAGCCAGGTTCCTACGCACAGATCCGCATCCCCGAATACGACATCGACTACGACCGCGACATGGACAAGTCGCTCATCGGCGACCTCTACGTCCCCTCATGGCAGAAGTTCGGCATCTTCGGACTCAAGCAGAAGAACGACACACCTACCATCCGTGCCTACTCCATGGCCAACTATCCCGACGAAGGCGACATCATCACACTCACCGTGCGTATCGCCACCCCGCCGTTCAAGCCCAAAGAACAAGGCCCAGGCTTCCAGGACGTGCCTTGCGGCATAGCATCAACCTACATCTTCTCACTCAAGCCGGGTGACAAAGTGACAATGTCAGGACCTTACGGAGAATTCCATCCACACTACGGCACAGGCCGTGAGATGATTTGGGTCGGCGGAGGAGCCGGAATGGCACCGCTCCGTGCACAGATCATGCACATGCTCAAGACACTCCACGTCACCGACCGTGAGATGCACTACTTCTACGGAGCACGAGGCATCGACGAAGTATTCTTCCTCGAAGACTTCCTCGAGCTCGAGAAAGAATATCCAAACTTCCACATGCACCTTGCTCTCGACCGTCCCGATCCAAAGGCAGACCAGCTCGGCGTGAAGTACACCCCAGGATTCATTGCCAACGTCCTTGGCGACACCTATCTCAAGGCACACGAAGCACCCGAAGACTGCGAGTACTACCTCTGCGGACCTCCAATGATGGCAAAGACCGTTCTTGCATTGCTCAAGAGCCTCGGAGTGGAAGACGACATGATTTCATTCGACAACTTCGGATAACCCACCGCTATCCAGACCACAATAGAGTAGGGGATAAACCAACCGTTTATCCCCTGCTTTTGTTATAGAAGCACAAGCAATAGGAGCTAGCTCTCTCCGAGAGCGTAAGTGGAAAAGCCTCTCCTAAATCCTCCCCTGAAGGGAAGGACTTACCATCCGTATGGGCGAGCAGGAAGCTGACTCCTACATGGCGAACTTGCGTTCGAACTAGCAAACATTGCGAACTGATGCCCTGAGTGGCAGCGCGGTTGTCGGGCTGAAAGCCCAGCTGCAATCAGCCCAGGGCAACGCCCTGGGTACCCAAGCACACCACTATCCA